>DATEIL010000207.1:0-5729 GCA_035279085.1 Nitrososphaera sp. | reverse complement strand
GCTCCCTTTTTTCAATCAGTATCTTGAGCGACTTTGGCACTATGCCAAGCCTTTTTTCGCATATGTTGTATCCAAGCTCAGGCACCCTGTTTGCAGAATCAGGGCAGCAGCTGCACCCCACAGTCTCTGCAGAGAGGTTCTTTTTCATCATGATGCTGGGATACAGCGACGCAAAATCAAATTCGGCTACGCCCTCGTGGACGCCTATCTCCGGCTCAAATATGAACCCGCCCCTGTCGGCCACCAGCAGCTCCTCGTACGTCTTGAAATGCTCGGCTGCAACCGGCTTCCACGGTATCAGGATGCCATTGCTTGTTGCATGATAAAACTGGAGGCTGCTCATGCATTTTCCGATGGATGCGCGCGATGCGGTATGCAGTGGCATCCTGCATATGCGCGCAACTTCGTAGAGGCCGTCAAGGCCCGCCTCATCCCAGATAAACGAATTTTGCACGTCAAGGTGGACGCGCCCATGGAGCCGGATTGCGGAGGGCTTGAAGTGTATCCTCCCATATGAAAAATACGAGGTTCCCTCTCTCGCCGGCCTGGCCAAGGGCATGGAGCGGTCCCTGCTCAGCGAAAGGCCCACGCCATTCTGCTCCGCCCTGCCTATCAGGTAGGGGAAGAGAAAAGAGTCGCCGCCGTCCGTAAAAATAAAGTCAGGGTCAATTCTGGCGACTTCAGATTCCAGCCCGGCGATAATGTCCGCCTCCGAGGAGCAGGCTATTTCCAGGACATCGCTCCCCATGCGTATAATGGCGGAAGCCAGACGATCTGTGAACCTGGGCAGGGTGCCGGCGTCTTTTTTGATCCTGACGTCCAGGCGTATTGACCTAAAATCGGGCATGACATAGCTTGTAGACCACACGTCATCTTTGAGCCTCCATTCCAGCTGCGTAGTATTTTTTTTGGCGTATACCTCACAGCATGCGAGCGGAAAGATGCCGTGATGGTAAAAGTACGATTGGGCTGGGAGCAGATCGATGTTGTAGAGCCTGAACTTTCCAAAGCCACCGCCCATCCTTTCAATGCGCCTGCCAAGCAGGGGCGCTTTTGCAGAGTCTTTTAGCGCCAGCCTGAGCACGACAGATTCGGCTTGATCGGTCAGCCTTTCCTGCCTGCTGACAAACTGGTATTCCCGTACATGCTGCGATATGCGCGCGTCGTCGAGCAGGGCATGCAGGTCGTCACTGTCGTCGGCTGCAACATAGATTGAAGCAGTCCAGCCCGGGTCCCGTACTCTGACAGCACTTCCGTCATTCTGCCTTATCCAGCATACCATGCCATCATCTTGCCGAGGGTATGTGTCAAGCAGCCAGCCCGCGATCAATGCTGTTTTGTGCCTTCAAGCCGGGAGACGAGCAACTCTATGAGCCTATGCTGCGAGAATATCAATGCCATCAGGAGCGACTCTGCAGGAAACGGCTCCCCTTTTGCGTTTATCGCCTGTGCATATCTGTAGCAATCGTTTAGCATTGTCCGGAACAGCTCCCTGTCCTCTGCCCTCAGGCTTTCTTCAAAGCCATGCCACGACTCTATCTCTTTTGCCAGCACGTCTTCTTTTTCCGGGAACAGCCCCACGACAGATCTCACCGCGGTTCGAGTTTTTCTGCAGCCCGGGTAAGCTGTTTATAGTGATGAAATACCAGTGCCATCATGATGGGCTGCACCCTTACCGGCTTGGCAGCGTACGAGCATGCAGAGATGTAAAGCCGGGCATCGGCGAACATGCTGTCAAATTCTTTTCTGTCCCGCCTGTCAAGGGAATTGCGAAATGGCTTCCATTCCCGCTCTTCTTCTGCCAGTGCCAGCCGGAACGACGGCATCGTCCTACCCATATTTGCAGATCACCCCTAGCTCGGAATCAGGCGCAGCTCCTTCTCTGGCACAGAAATTTGCTCCAGCCGGTTATGATCGCGGAGCGTAATGCAGAGATGGCCGCCTTTCCTTGCAACCTCTATGCGCTTGCCAAAAGACTTTACCACAGGAATGGCTGCGGTGGTGGTGCTGCAGTAGTAGTAGCTGCCGTTGTTATTGGTGCTACTACTACTGCTACTACAAGGCGACCCGTCCGAAATAGACACAACTGTCAGGACATTTGGAGATATGCGATTGAGCGATGCCATGATCCCGTTTATCAGATATTCAGCCTCGCCCCTGGCGATCTGCGGGTCCTCTGTGAACATTTTGAGCAGGTCAGAGATAACGACTAGTTTGGAATTGAGTCGCCGGATGACCTGCGGCAGCTCGTGCATTATCACCCCGGCCAGCTGGTAGATTGTAAATGCCCTGCTTACGACTATTCCCCTCAAAACCTTATGGACCTCAAGACCTGACTGGCGGGCAAAATTGACGCACTGGTATATGTCAGAGCTGTTGCCGGCATCGATGAATATTATGGACTGCGCGTCAATCCCGCCCTGGCGTATTGACATCATTGCCCGAATACACAGCCTTGCGATGAACAGGCCCGTATTGTCCCCCGTGATGCATAACCTGTCCCCCATGCGCAGGCTCAAAAACGAGTCTATGTTTTTCATGCCAAAGGCAACGCAGGCTTTAATCTCATAGGCGGTTTGCAAGCGAATGTCCTGCATGGCTGCGGCAGGCTTTTTTGCAGAGACCTGCATAGTTTCTGAAAACAGGCCGCTGCCGCAGGCTGGGCAGCCCTCGGATTGGATATCCGACGATCCGTTCATGCACGATGATGAAGTTGTTGTTGTTTTTTCTCCTTCTTCTTCCTCTCCTCCTCTTTTTCTTGTGACGGTGTTGCATTTAGAGCAGAAAAACTGGATGCTCTGTCCAGAATTATCCATGAGGCGAGCTCTTGAATGGTGCTTATAACCCAAATAGCACCGAGGGGGGAGGGGGTTGACATGTTGTAACATGTTACAATATGTTGCATCCCAAATATGGCCCGCCGCGCCATAACCCACATCAGGCTTGAGTGAAACCGCTGGCACAGGCCGGTTGCAGGGCAGTATCTACAGAGCTGCAGCGTTACGCGCACGCACACATACATACACGCATACCCGAGCGGACCAATGTCCAAAACTGCCGGAAAACACTCTAAATACAGCTGGCTCGGAGAATGTGACTGGGATGGGCCACAGCAGAAGATGATGATAGTTAGCAGGGGCACAAGTGCCTGCGCCCATGGGGGGATATACTCAGTTAACCACGGGCGGGTAAAACTTGACTTTAGCTCCAGCATCAATCCCCTTGGCATTGCCCCGCGTGCACTAGAGGCAATAACAGAGCGTGCAAGCGAACTTGCCTCCGCGTATCCCGACCCTGACAGCACCGAGCTCAGGAACAGCTTGGCACACCATCTAAGGATAGATCCTGAGTGCATCGTTGCAGGAAACGGTGCGGTTGAAATAATCTACTGGTTTGCCCAAGCGTTTGCCGGCAAGCAAGCGGCCGTGCCAGCACCGACTTTCTGCGAATACGAGCTTGCCTCGCAGAGGGCAGGCGCCAAAGTGAAATTCATTGCATTGCACGAGTTTTCACTTGATGCTGATTCGTTTATCAGGCGCTCAAGAGGGGCCGATTCCATATACCTCTGCAATCCAAATAACCCGACGGGCCTCCTTGCCACCAAGGATATCGAAAGAATCGTAACAAACGCGGACAGGAAAACCATGATACTGCTGGACGAATGTTTTATCGAGCTTGTTGACCAGCCGGAGAGAAACAGCTTTATCACCAGGCTAGCCGAATTTGGAAACCTGGTTCTATTGCGCTCGCTGACAAAGTCATATGGCCTTGCCGGCCTGAGGGTAGGGTACGCATGCTGCGGCAGCTCATCAGTTGTAGAAAAGCTGAAACGATGTAGGATCCCATGGAATGTCAATGGCATCGCCCAGGCCGCGGGAGTGGCTGCACTCTCTGATTCCAGATATGTAAGGCGGGCAAGGACCGTCATTGTCAATGAGCGCAGGTTCCTGTTCCAGAAGCTATCCAGGATGAACCCGTTTACTCCGCGCCGCTCCGACGTTAACTATTTCATGCTAAATTTGGGCCGCCACGACTCTGCAAAGTTCAGGGACGACCTGCTAAAGAAAACTGGGATCCTGGTGAGGGACTGCAGCACATTTACCGGCATGGACTCGCACCACGTCAGAATAGCGGTCAGAAATCGCACGGAAAACCGGCTACTGCTGGCCGCACTGGAGGCCTTTGAAGATGGCGACTAGGCGCGCAAAGGTGCTGATGATCCAAGGGACTTCGTCGGGCGCAGGCAAGAGTACGATGGTGATCGGCCTGTGCCGCATCCTCTCAGATGCAGGCTACAAAGTCTCTCCCTTTAAGGCGCAGAACATGTCGTCCAACTTTTTCACGACGCCTGATGGCGCCAGGATTGCCCGGGTCCAGGCCATCCAGGCGATTTCTGCCAGGCGCGAGCCCGATCCCCGGATGAATCCCATACTGCTCAAGCCGCTTGGAGACTACAGGAGCACCGTGTACCTCAATGGGAGGTTCTACTCTGAGATGCATGCCAAGGAATATTATGAAAAGTTTGTGCTCCGGCAGGGATTCCCGGCCGCGCTCGGTGCACTGGAGGGCCTGCGGAGGGAAAATGATGTCGTCATTATCGAAGGCGCCGGCTCGCCGGCAGAGATCAACATTGCCAAGTATGATGTCGCCAACATGCTACTTGCCGAAAAGATCTCAGCCCCGGTGATAATAGTTGCAGATATCGAACGGGGAGGCTGCTTTGCGAGCATTGTTGGTACCATGGCACTCCTAAAGCCTGCCCACAGAAAGCTTGTCAGAGGGTTTTTGGTAAACAAGTTCCGCGGCGACATTTCCATCCTTGAGCCGGCCATAAAGGTGGCCCAGCGGATCACAAGAAGGAGGATACTCGGAGTCGTTCCAAAAGTTGAGTTTGAATTGCCAGAGGAGGATTCCCTTGTTGGTGGCGGTGGTGGTGGTGGTGGCGGGCGGTATCAGGACAGCGGCGCGGAATTGCCACGAGAGTCATGGAGCTGGCAAATTGACCTCGTCGCAAAGGCAATAAGGGAAAGCGTGGACATTGCCAAGATAACAGAGGTTGCGGGACTTTGATGGTACCGGCTACAATAATTGCAGCGCTTGCCGCTGGACTGGGCATGGACTACCTGCTCGGGGATCCTGCAAACAGATACCACCCCGTTGCCTGGCTTGGGAGGCTAATCGGCTTTGCCGTCCCAAAGCTCAAGGCCCGCACTGCACGGTCCGAGAGGGCAAAGGGGGCAGGATTTGCACTTGCAATAACTGCAGCCACGGGGCTCCTTGCCTACTTTGTGACAATTGCAGGCATCTATGTGGCAGGGGTCGTGGGCGCAGCGATAATTTCGGCTCTCCTGCTCAAGACCACTGTCGCGGTCAGGGGAATGGAGAAACATGCGCAAGCCATAATGGACTGCTTGGAGTCAGGAGACATTGAAGGCGCGCGCAGGAACCTTTCTCTCATTGTAAGGCGGAGTACCGCGGATCTGTCCGAGCAGCACATACTTTCAGCCACCATCGAGTGCGTCAGTGAAAGCACTGTGGACGGCATAACCGGCCCAATATTTTATTTCTCGCTGCTGGGCCCTGCGGGCGCAGTTGTCTATCGCACGATAAACACACTGGATTCGATGGTGGGTTACAGGGACGAGTACTTTGGGCGAATCGGCTGGATGTCGGCTCGGCTTGACACCGCAGCAAACTTTCTCCCGGCGAGGCTGACTGCAATTCTCATG
>DATEIL010000206.1:0-7521 GCA_035279085.1 Nitrososphaera sp. | reverse complement strand
AAAAATTGCCTGCTTATGTAACCGCTATCAAGTCGGTAAGGCAACCATTCCTGCCCTCTTCAGAGATATTCCGACTGATGGGGACATTTCGGCAGATGGTCAATGACTGTATCAGGATTGGTTTGGAACACGACGTATCAGCAACACAACAGCTGTGTAGGCTCGCGTACCGGGAACTTGCACGTCATGACATAATCTCGTACTACAAGCTGGGCGCAATCTCCCACGCTGCAGGCATATTGGCTAACAGAAAAAAGTCGATCAAAAGAGGCTTGAAACCAAAAAGGCCATTTGCCGCAAGGCCACTGCTGCTGACATGCTATGGCTTCAAGATTGTAAACGGCACACTGAGAATCGCCCTTGGTAGCAAACGTTACTTCGACCTTTCCTTGAATAGTCATGTCCTAAACGTGTTATCGCATGACTCATTCAGGATTCGTTCTTTTACATTGACAATTGATTCGTTGAGCATTTGTTATTCGAAGGAAATTCAAGAGCTTAAATGCACCAAAGTCGATGGTATTGATAGAAATCTACGGAATTTGACCGCAGGCAACAGGTACAGTACGATACAGTATGACATATCCAAGGCCGTAGATATTGCAGAAAATACTCGCTCTATCCAACGCTCAATCAAGCGTAATAACGTCAGAATTCGCAGAAAGCTTTACCAAAAGTATGGCTTGAGAAAGAAATATCGAAGGAATCAGCTGCTGAATAGGTTGACCAAAGCAATAGTCCTTCATGCGAAGCAAAACAAGTCCGCGATAGCTTTTGAAGATATCAGGCATATCAGGAGACTTTATCAAAAAGGGAATTATCAGAGGCATAATTATAGAAACCGCCTGAACAGCTGGTCATTTTCAGAAGTCAAACACCAAATAGAGTACAAAGCAAAGTGGGAAGGCATACCTGTCATCCAGCTAACAAAAGGCGAGACTCGTGGCACATCACAGCTCTGTCCACAATGCGGGAAGAGGATTACCCAAGTGGATAGAAAGTTCAGACAGCTGTGGTGCGCGGAATGTAAAAAATGGATGGATAGAGATGTGGTTGCTGCCATGAACATATCCATCAAAGGGCTGCAGCGGTTCTGCAGTTCAAAAGGGCTTGCAGGTGAAGCGATGAGGGGGAACCCGACGACTCCTGTAATCCTCAGAGTCGATGCAAGCAAGTTGGCGTTTAGACGACGCGATCTAAAATGTCGACAGAACCCAACACAATTATATAGCATTTCGGAGGCAAACGCTGATGTCCCGCGGTAGCTCAGCCTGGTAGAGCTTTCGGCTGTAGATGTCGGCTTTGTGTCATTAGCTGACCACGTGAAGCAGCCTATCGGGCGCACAACTTGCAGTAACCGAAGAGTCGCAGGCTCAAACAAACTGGCCACAAGCCAATTTGGGGCAAATCCTGCCCGCGGGATACATGTATATTTATGATTTGTTGCAAGCCGAGGCTTTGCATCGAGAGTATAGTGGTAGTAACTGCTAAAAACAAAGTCAAACAGGCGCCCAGCTGTGCAAGCACTTACAGCGGCGACTTTGCTTAAACAAAGCCTATAAGTCTAAACCCCGCAAATATTTCCAATGCCCAAAATAGAAACCATAAACCCCGCGACTGGAAGAGTCATTGCCGCTTACGAAAACGAAACGCCCGAAGCCGTAAGCAGAAGGGTAAAGGCCGCAAGGGAAGCATTCGCAGGTTGGAGCAAAAAGGATCTGTCCGAGCGCACGGAATTGATGCGCAGGCTGGGACGGGTGATGAGGAAAAACAGGGAAGAATACGCCAGAGTTATTACAGAAGAGATGGGCAAGCCGATCCGTCAGTCGCTTGCCGAAGTCGAAAAATGTGCGTGGGTCTGCGACTATTATGCAGAGCATGCCGAAGTATTTCTGCGCGACGAGCTCATACCGACGGAATTCCGCAAGAGTTTCATTTCATTTGAACCCCTCGGGGTAGTGGCCTCCATAATGCCATGGAACTTTCCATTCTGGCAAGTAATGCGGTTTGCAGTTCCAGCTCTTGCCGCGGGAAATGTCGGTGTATTAAAGCATTCAAGCGTCTGCCTTGGCAGCGCACAGAACTTGGAACAGGCGTTCGTCGATGCTGGATTTCCGGAGGATGTATTTCAGGCAGTAATTGGGGACTACAGGGCCGGCGAGGCGCTGGTCCAGGCAGACATCGACGCCGTTTCAGTCACCGGCAGTGTAAATACAGGCCGAAGAGTCGCCGAACTTGCATCACAGGGCCTGAAAAAGTTCGTGCTTGAGCTCGGAGGCAGCGACCCGTTTATCGTGCTCGAAGATGCTGATTTGAACCAAACTGCTTACATGGCTACTCAGTCTAGGCTCTTGAATACCGGACAGAGTTGCATTGCGGCAAAGAGGTTTATCGTGGTAAAGGGTGTCATCGAAAAATTCACGAAACTGTTCGTAGAGAACACGCGGGCAGAAGTAGTTGGAGATCCTCTCGATTCCAAAACGACTGTTGGGCCGCTGGTCCGAGACAGCCAGCGACAGGCACTTGCAAAGCAAGTAGATGATGCCCGAGATAAAGGCGGACAGATACTGACTGGCGGCAAGCGTATTGAAGGAGATGGATACTTTTATGAGCCCACTGTTATCTCGCAAGTAAACCACGAAATGGATGTTGTCCGTGAAGAGGTCTTTGGACCTGCCGCACCTATAATCGTCGTAGAAAATGAGCAACAGGCAATAATGGAAGCCAACAATTCCGAGTTTGGACTCGGAGCCAGCATATGGACAAACGACATTGAACGGGGGATACGGCTGGCGCGTCAGGTGGAAAGCGGCATAGTTTCAGTAAATGAAATGGTAAAGTCTGACCCGAGACTTCCTTTCGGAGGAGTCAAGAAATCAGGAATCGGCAGGGAGCTGTCTGAATTTGGGATAAAGGAATTCGTGAACATCAAGTCAATAATCGTCAAGGACATTACGAGTAAACTGCTCATAGAATAATAATAATAATAAAAGGGCTCAGGCGCCCGGCTTTAGGCGCCGTGCCATGTCCATCCTGGCATTTATCACGTTTATCTGCTCTTCAAGCAGCTTACGGTATCCTGTAAGCAACCTTTCCTGCTCATTGTATGGTTCCCTGCGGATCTCTGTCATCGTGTCCTCAAACACCGTAATGAGGTTCTCCACGTTGCCGCCTAGGTGCTGGATGTCCCTTGCATCTGCGGTTGAGCTGATGTCAACAGACTTTTCTTTCAGCTCCCTCGTCTTCTCCTCTGTAACATCTCTTGTCTTTCTGCCAAGAGAATACACGAGATCCTTCAGAGATCTGCCGGCCTCCCTGGCCTTTGCACTTACCGACTCTTCTTCCTCGGAAGGCGAGACGGTCTTTACTTCATAAGTCTGGATATCTGAATCCGGCGTGACGGATGATGATGATGCTGTCGAGGTCGTTGTCTTCGTCGTTCCGGTGCTTGTGACCCTAGTCTCTGTCCTCGGTTCCGGATCAGAGGTTTTGTTCACAGTCTCCTCATAAGTATGAGTCTCTTCATCGCTAGCCATTGTAATTGCAACGCCTCTAAACTTTATAAGAAGTTCAGGAAGCACGTGCGAAAGTTGTTCCTAGAAGTATGTCAGTAAACAAACATGCAACCCTGTTAATAATAAAGTTGCGACAACGCGTTTCGTGGAACAACATCAGCGGCAGACTGCAACCGACGCGGCACTTGAAACCTACAAGGCAGTCAGGAAGAAATTCTATGAAGCGGCAGACGAGACTTTTGGCCCGGGATTTCTCAGCATGACCGAGTATTACTATATGAAGACAAAGGGGCTCAGCCCGTTTTCTACGCTCTTTTCAGAGCCAAGAGTAGTTTATGATGAATGGGTCCGACTTTTCAGGGGTGAGGAACCTGTCAGGCTCCTTGTTGAAAAGGTCGCAGGCCCGGGATACTCTGTACTGCTTCAAAGCATGCAGAGGAACGACGGGATCAAGGTGTGGGATTTTCTTGATAAAATGATGTCCCGCAACGACGACGACAACGGCGGCAACAACGACAACAGCCTGTCGCTTGCCGCCTGACCTATGGATTGATCACCGCACGACCAATTATCTTACCTGCCTTGAGCTCTTCTAGCGCGCCGTTGGCTTCCTCTAGGCTGAACTTGCGGGAGACCACAGACTGGATCTTGTTTGCCTTTGCCAGCGCAACCAACTCCACAAGGTCCGCGAACTTACCCGTGTATGCGCCGGTAAGGGTAAAGGCGCGCAGTGGGACAAGTGGCAAGTTGAGCTCGAGCGAGCCCCCAAAGAGTCCGACCATTACCAGCCTGCCCCGTTTCCTCAACATGTTTATCGAATTCGGTGCCGTCTTTTGGTTATTTACAAAGTCAATGACTGCCTCGGCTCCAAGCGAATCTGTTATCGCCTTGACGCCATTTACCGGATCTCCTGCTGCCGAGTTTATCAGTTCGTCCGCACCGAGCCTCTTTGCCTCTGCAAGTTTTTTGTCGTCAATGTCGACAATGGCTATCCTTGCGTTGGTCACAGCCTTGGCCAGCTGTACCGCCATCAGGCCAAGCCCACCTGCGCCAATGACTACTATTGTTTCACCCGGCTGAGCATTTGCCTTCTTGACCGCGGTGTACGCGGTGAGGCCAGAACACGCCAGTGACGCCGCTGCATTTAGGTCAAGGCTGCCTACTTTTACCAGGTGCTTGTAGCTGGGCACCAGCACCGCCTCAGAGTACCCTCCGTCCTGGTAAATGCCGAGGGTCCTCGGGTTATCGCAAACGTTTTCTTCGCCGACCCTGCACGCCGGACAGACTCCCTCACCTATCCATGGATAAACCAGAACCTTATCGCCCTTCTGAAAGCCCGTAACGGATTCGCCAAGGTCTTCAATAGTGCCGGCGATTTCATGGCCCGGTGTCAGAGGGAACCGTACTCCGCGGTCTTCAACCTTCATGAATACCCCCTGAGGCCCGGCGTAGCCGCCATCCCAGAGGTGGAGATCACTATGACATACTCCTGCGCTCTCGACCCTTACGAGTACCTGGTCGTTGTGCGGTTTTGGAGTGGTGACCTCTTTGATTTCAAGAGGTTCCTTTGTCTTGATAATTCGTGCAGCCTTCATATATTGAGAGAGAGTGAAGGTCCATGTCTTAATAAAAGTTGGCAAAAGCCAACGCTTTAATTTAATTATTTGATGATGATAGTAATAACCTGTACAGTGCAGATGTCATTGCGCGTTGTGTCTTATATCCTCGCCGCGATAAGCGCGGTAGGTGCCATTGCAATTCCCTTTGGAGATCCACAGTTTCTGGACAGGGCGATAATCCTCGAAGTCTCATTTGTAGCCCTTACAATATTGACATTCCTGGGAATTAGGAAGGCGCTATATGCCTGCATCCCGATTGCAGTGGCAGTCATGATTGGCAACTCCCTGGCCCCACCACACGTCGAAATAATGACTACATTTTCAAAGCCATTCAACGCGGTGCTGCTGATTGTGGGAGGCTATGTGCTCCAAGCTGCACTCTTGCTTACCTCGGCAGTCGAACTCGTGCGTTCGCGGAGGCAGATATCAAAGGAAATGAATTAGCTAGCTAGCCTGTCCCAAGTATGTTTTCATTTGACAGCGCCCTGTCAAGCTCGTCCTTGGTCATGAGCTGCCTTTCAAGTACAAGCTCCTTGATTCCTTTGCCCGTCTTTAATGATTCCTTGTATATTTCGGCCGCCTTTAGGTATCCTATGTAAGGGTTGAGCAGCGTGACTAGGACAGGGCTCTTGCTGATGTAAGATTCTAGCAGGCTGTCATTCGCTTTCAGGCCGTCTATCATGTTTGCCGCAAATATTGGCAAAAAGTTCCCCAGCATGTCAGTCGAGTCCAGCACGCATTTTAGCATTCCGGGGAGCATCACGTTGAGCTCGAACTGGCCGGCCTGAGCTGCCATTGCCACAGAGACATCATTTCCCATGACATTGAAGCATATCATGTTGAGGCATTCGGCGAGTGACGGGTTCACTTTTCCCGGCATTATGGAAGACCCTGCGTGGACTGCTGGTATGAGCACCTCTGCAAATCCCGCCGTAGGTCCTGATGCCATAAGCCTGATGTCATTGGCCATCTTTGTCAGCTCTATCGCGAGGTTCCGCAGCGCCGAGGAGCAGTTTGCAATATCAAACTTGCTCTGGAGAGAGTAGAACATGTTGTCTGACGGCTTGAGGGCGAGACCTGAAATTTCAGATAGGTGCTCGATTGCGATCTCTCTGTAGCCTTTCGGAGCATTTGCGCCCGTGCCGACTGCGGTTCCACCCAGACCCACGCGTTCCAGGCCCTCGATGGCCTGTACCAGTCTGCCGCGGGCCTGCCGTATTGCATAGGAGTATTGTGCAAACTCTGCTCCGAGAGTTACCGGGATTGCATCCATCAGGTGGGTTCGGCCGATCTTTATGATTCCTGCAAACTCTGCCGCTTTGGCATCAAGGGATACGGTCAACTTGTCTATGGCCGCTACGGTCGGTTTTAGGTTCAGCAGTATTGCGACGTTCATTGCCGTGGGGAATGTGTCGTTGCTGGACTGCGACATGTTGACATCGTCATTTGGGCTAATGACTTCGTACTTGCCCTTCTGGTCACCCAGAATTTCGAGTGCCCTGTTGGCGATTACTTCGTTGGTATTCATGTTAAAGGCAGTCCCGGCACCAGAGTTGATGGCCTCCACGACAAATTGATCAAGGAGGCGTCCGTCGAGGATTTCGTCACAGGCCTGTACTATGGCATCGGCCTTCTTCTCGTCAAGCACTTTCAGGCGCTTGTTGGCAAGCGCAGCCGATCTCTTTATCATTACAAAAGACCTTACAAGGTTTGCATGGGCCTTTTGTCCGGTAACCTTGTACTGCTCCATTGCGCGAACAGAAAATGGACCGTAATAAGCGTCAGAAGGAACCCTTACTTCACCCAGCGAATCCTTGTCAATTCTTGATGACGACATGTCGAGCAGAAACTACCAATTTGGCGGTAATAAATTAATCGAACTTCTCTCACGTGTAGATGTTGACGGTTGCAAGCTCTTCGATTCTAGAGGCAGCAGATTCGCCGATCTCGGAACCGTGAAGCGTCATTGGATTCAGAGTCGCTACCGGAGTTCCGCTGAGGGGCTCCGGTGGATAGAACCTCACAAGGGAAGAAAAATGCAATTTTGCACACCAATTTCTCTGCAAACACAATTCCCTTTCATGTGACTCGAGCCCTTCTAGTTGCTCAATGCTAGCAACAATCCCGAAGCCGATGAATGCCGCAGACTTTCTCAGAAAGAATATCTTTGAGCCCCTAGTCCAGGTCCTAGTCACACCAACGAACAGCCGCCTGCGCAGGAACAACTCGGCTTCAACCTGCTCCGAGCCGAGCCGGAGGATGAACGCAACGTCGCTGTCCAGCAAGTTCTATTATGTCCTTTGACCTGTGTGGAAACCGGTAGATTATAAAATTATTTAATTATTTATTTGTCAATCATGCAGCTTCCTGACTTTCTGCGGAAACTT
>DATEIL010000205.1:0-4020 GCA_035279085.1 Nitrososphaera sp. | reverse complement strand
GTTCAATGGCAATGGTGATATAATCACAGCTGATTCAGCTGCATTTGTCTCAGTGGACGGCTCTGTCAAATTCAAGACAGACGGATACTTGCTGTCAAAGCTATCCGGAAAATTCAAGATAGCAATTGACAAGACAGAGCTGACAGTTGGAGAGCACGATGCATTGGCAGAGATTATCACGACAGGCGAGACAGTGACTGACGATGCCCACTTTAAGCTGCGAGCAGGCAGCAGCGGTGGTGGTGAAGCTGACCTAGTGGCTACCTTCTTTGGAGCACCTGACAATGTAAAGACTGACAAAAAGTACATTGGCTTTGTAAAGGAAGCCAATCAGGGCACTGGAAATGCCGGCAAGCATACAATCAGCATCTACCTCTCTGACGATGCAACGCTAGATGGAAGCGATGTATTGGTTGGAGATGAAGATGTGAATAACCTAAAGTCTGGAAAAGACAGGATGGTGCCAGTACAGTTTGAACTGCCAGAAGGCTCTGACACGGGAGCGGCATATCTCATTGTCATGGTTGACTCTGACGAGGATGTGAGTGAGAGCAATGAAAACAACAATGACGACAAGTCAGAGGAAATCAATGTGTTGGCATTTTCAGACCAGTTCCCACATGGCTAAGTAAAAGCAGTTCAAGTTAAATGGGAACGAACCACTTTCCTTTTTTTGCTACTCACTTTTGTTTTGTCTTCAATTACTGTCGATGTCATTTGATTAATTCAGCTGAGTTTCAATATCATTCACTAACTTCTGATATTCTTGCTCCCGACTTCCGCAAAGTCTAGTATTGTCGTTGGAGATGCTGTTTCTCGAACACGTTTGCCAGTAAGTCCAATCAATCAACTGCTTTCTAATCGTCATAGGAGCAAAAAAGGTAGAAAAATACATGAAAGAAAATTGATTATGGAGTCTTTTCAAAACACCAGCTAGGTAAGGCTGTTGTAGCCGTGGGAACGATGTCTGAAAACTTGTTTACGCTTCTTGTTCCGGAGCACGCTCACAGCCGCAACTACGGCATGACCCCATAACTTCTTCGAAGGGTTTGGCGCAATCAGGACATACGCCATAATCTTCAATTATTGCCGTCATGCCGACTTCGCGACCCCATGAGTTTTATAGGTTTGCCAGATCAATCGATCAACTACTAGTATTGCCATCTGATTCCTCAACTCGCAGTTTAAAGTTAGTCTGTGATACTAATCCGCAAGATCTGGAACAGTCGGGCTCGAGACGAGCGTCAAATTGCGATGCTAGCCAAGAAGAAGAGACCTAGTGGAGATTGCAACTTTTGAATCAGCGTGTTAAGTCAACGAATTGCCTTTTTTCACGAATTGTTGCTCGCAGAGCTCATCCTAGTTCTATCACAGAAGTCAGCTCCGGGCAGAGAAGCCGATGCTTTCCAGAGCGTCCTCAACTTTTTTCCGCCGATGGTTTGAATAATTCAACTGGCATTTTTTCAATGTGGATAAAATTCATTGTGGTGATATTTTGCACAGACGTGTTGACTTTTAACCCGCACTCATCTTTGCCTCATCGACCACATAGACAAATGTAATCGTTCCATTAGGCAGCAACCGTTTCTTTTGCTTAATCTTTCCTTCACGCTGAAGGTGAGTTAGCAAGGCCCGAGGGAGACTACTCCCCGTCTGCAATCCGATCTGGGACCAAGTCAGACCCTCGCCATTTTCCCGTATCGCATGGAGAACCCTATTTTCAAGTTCTCTCCTACGGATCTTCATCAGAGATGTCCTTCGGCTTGCACTATCGGTCAATGAATAACTCTGAATCTTTCAACCCAGTTGTTATAAACGTCTGTGTAGCTTCAGTTACCGAGGATTCTTAGATACGTTTGCCGGTAGAACCTGTTCCAAACAAGACAGAAACCCAAACACTGGCATCAAACCAATCTCCAGGTTTATCGGGAAGGACTTTTGTCATTTATTGTGATGATCTACGTCGGTTGTGGGAGATCTTAATGGAGCTGTATTTGTAAAAGATCGTGCATTTCGGCAGTAATGTCATTAAGGATGCCGTTTGCCATCTCTTCACCTAGCATGAGTGATAGCCCGAAATGCAGTTGTTCGAGAGAAAATTGCGAATCGTCATCTGACGTGAAGGAAATGCCATAAGACCTAGTTAAGTGGGACTTGATCAAGTCCACTAGCTCCAAACGGAGATTGTCGAGGACATTGTTAGCTGCCTTTCGCTTGATCTCGTTGCTGATGTGCAAAACTACAATATTCTCAAGTGCGGAAGGCTAAAAGGAACTGTGTGTATGTGTCGCACTACAACTTTCCTGTCTTTGGCTTCCAGTCTTTTATGAGGATCCGGCAAATTTGCTGGAAAGCTGCCTGTTCTCAAAGTACATCTTATCACTATATTCAAGGAACTTGATCTCCATCCTGTTGGTATCATCCCCTCCCGTTGCATGCCTTTTTGCCGGCAATGCATTTTGATACCCATATGACGAGGAATAATACGCTGCGTCAATATCATGGTGTGCCAGGCCAATATCATGGATCGTGTTCAGAAACTCTGCTATTGCTTTGTTGTCCGATGGCTCTTGGGTAACGCTGTTGTTCTGCATGGCGACTGCCTTCAGCGTGCCAGTCTGCCGGCTGTAAATGCATACATCAAAAGAATATTCCGCGCCGGAGTCTCCGGCAACTTTTTCATTCATCACAAACTTGTGGGTCATTGGGCCGTGCTTTGAAGAGAGGTACACTGCAAGTCTGAAACCCGAGTGCGAGTCCTGGCAATCGAGAAAAATTTGCTGGAGCATGACGATGGCCTTGTCACCCAGCCTTGAAAGTAGCAGCTTTGACTGCTTCGATGATGCTCTTCCAGCAATGGTGGTGTCGAGCAAATCTCCGGACTGTTCTGCCACCATATGCAGAATCTGCAGTGGGATGGTGTAGTTTGCAAGGCGAGCTTCAATTTTCTGACGTTCCTCAAGTGTAAGCTGCTGTTCTATCGCAGACAAGGTAAAACCCTTCTATATAGACCGGACAGGCTATTAAACCAACCTAGCTGCAGACACCTGCCAACTTCAGATTTTCTCGTACAATCTATTTGCTCTGGATGTCCTTTGAATTGCTTTCGACAAGCCTAAAGATTCTGCAAGTAACTGCCAATTTTTACACGAATAATAGCGACAAGCGTTGGCTCTCCCTCCTCCAACGTCAGTATGCAAATCTAGGGAGTGTTCAGGAGCATCTTCGAGATTACCTGAGGTTCAGACTAGGTTCCGAGATCAAATGTTTTGGACGCGCCATTGAAGACGCAGTAAGCCATTGCATACCATGTATGGTGCTAATAACGTGCCAAGTCTGGAATTGCTACTGTAGTTATATAATCGATGGAACAGTAACATATCATGCATAAGACCTATTCTATTAAAGACCCTCTTGAAAAGGGCATGGTACGCAGCGTAAAGCAAATTGCAAATAGTGAAATGGGTATCGAGGGAGAAGGCTTTCTCGTCCATCGGTCATTTCCTACACGCCACCTACCGGATCTTGATCCATTCTTGCTCCTTGACGAAATGGGTCCGATGGAACTTTCTCCCGGCGAAGCATAAGGGGCTCCTGACCGTCCGCACAGGGGATTTGAAACGGTCACCTATCTGCTCAATGGAAGGTTTGAACATCGGGATTCGCATGGGCATGCCGGTAAGCTTGAAGCGGGCGATGTGCAATGGATGACTGCAGGAGCCGGAGTTGTTCATTCTGAAATGCCGGAAAAGGAATTCTTGCGTACGGGGGGGAGACTGCATGGTTTTCAATTGTGGATAAACCTGCCGCGGAAGGACAAGATGATAAGTCCCCGATACCAGGACATCTCAAGCGAAAAGATTCCAGTCGGACAGAGTGAGGATGGTCTCGCGAAAGTCAGAGTGATTACGGGAAAGTCCCTTGGCAAAGAGGCGGTGATAGAAACGCGGACTCCTATCTCTATTCTTCACTTTACTCTAAAGCCCGGCGGACAGATACTGCAAGCCGTTACTCGCGAGT
>DATEIL010000204.1:0-2998 GCA_035279085.1 Nitrososphaera sp. | reverse complement strand
CGCAATTATTACCGCCCCGCCCATCATGCCCTTTTCAAATTCTACCCTGGAGAAGTGCTCTTTGAGCATGGCCTCAAGCTCTGAGTTCCTTGGCCAGCGCAAAAAAGTGCCATAGAGCGTCCTGAACCGCAGGCCCGCCTTGCCGGCTACAAGGTATGCAAAGATTCCAAGGAAATACTTCAGGTAGGCCGAAACCAGTGCCCTCTGCACTGCGCCGTCGGGCTTGCCCAGGTCTACGATGACCAGCCTTCCGCCGTCCTTTAGTACCCTGTGCATTTCTGATATCGCCTGCCTCAGGCGGATTGCATCTCTGAGTGAGTAGCCGCACATTACCACGTCAAATACGCTTTCGCGGAAGGGCATGTGCTCAAACACGCCAGATGAAAGTCCGACATTGGACTTGTTGCCTCCAAAGAAATCGACCACGCTAGCCAGCATCTCCGGTATTGGATCGTACATCACTATTCTTGCGTCGCCATCCGCAGCGGCAAGGGCTACACGTGACATATTGCCATAGCCGGATCCAGCATCAAGCACGGCGTTTCCCTGCATCACCCTCCCGCGGATCCCGCGCAGCCTGTATTCTTCGTCCTTGCCAAGGGATATGACTCTGTTGACTTTGTCGTAGACAGGGATGATGGACCGCAGGACCTCAATCACTTCGCCCCAGTACCGACTACCTAGCCCATCAGTTGCAGTCAACGGTGCAAAATAGTGCCTATGGCCATTATTATAGCTAGGCGCCGGACCGACTCTAATGCCTACATTCACGCGGATCCATTTTCCGATCAAATGACAACATAGTGGGTGCTCAAACTGCCAGTTGGAAAGTCCTCTTCCCACCATCGAGATGAACGAACGTCCACGTGGCTGCCATACTGCTTGCTGCCATTTTCAAGGGGTATGACCGACCATTTCAAGCGATGCTTTGACAGCATCTTTAGAGGATTACAATGCCATTGAGATGCAAATGTGGATATGAATGTGAATGTATAGGACAAAGCATTTTATTCGCAAAATGCATACTGGCGCGCTAGGTGGCAGGCAACAACAACAAGTACCGGTGCCCCAGGTGCAGTTCGCTGCATTCGGTGGGAGTAGAGAGGATCTTTGACGGCAGGCTGATTTTTCGATGCTCTAGATGCCACATCTGCTCCATAGTGCCGGCCGCCCAGTCGCCCGACGACTCGTACCTTGACTTTCTCGACAGGTACGACAGCGGAAGCGGAATTGCCGAGTCACAGGACCTGAAACTTCTGATGGAGCAGGAGAAAATAATCCGATCGTCTGCTGAAATCAATGCCATGCTGGAAGGGGGCAGGGCCTCCGGCGACGCCCTCCTCGAAGAGGCGCTGAGGTCGCAACAGGACTATGTAGTGGACTTTAGGGTAATCGACGAGCCTCCGCCAGAACCCGGAGATGAAATCCACAGGCTGCCTGTAGACGATACAATAATTCAGGTCCTCGCTTCGAAAAAGATCGACAGGCTGTACAGATTCCAGGAGGACGCCATCAAGGGCATCCTCCAGGGCAAGGATGTAGTAATTACTGCGCCCACCGCGTCGGGCAAGACGGAAGCATTCTGCATCCCAATCCTGCACATGGTCTCCGAGCAAGTTCCGCGCTTTGGTTCGCTGCGCCCGGCAAAGGGCGGCAAAATCCTTGCAATCTTTGTCTATCCGACAAAGGCCCTGTCCCGAGATCAGCTTCCAAAGATAATAGAGCTGGCCGGTCCGCTTGGGATAAGGGCAGCACTTCTAGACGGGGACACCCCTGAAAAGGAAAGGGCGGGCCTAATGGAGGCGCCTCCGGAAATAGTCGTGACCAACTTTGACGTTATTCACTATCACATGATGCACAGGACAAGGTTCTCCAGGCTCCTGCGAACTGCCCGATTTCTGGTAGTTGACGAGGCCCACATCTATACGGGAGTCTTTGGGGCCAACGTGCATCACATAATCAAGAGGATCGAGAGGTTTACCGGCAGACTGCAGATCGTGGCGGCTTCTGCCACACTCCCAAACGCCTCCGAGTTCTGCAGCGTCCTTTTCGGCCGGCAAATGCAGCAAGTCACGGGAAAGGGAAGACGTGGCAAGATAAATTTCGCAATGATATTTCCATCGCTGAGGTCGACACGCTCGCTCTCGCTTGACCTCATTAGGCAGACTACAAAACGCAAACACCAGACCATAGCCTTCTCCGGCTCGCATATAGGGTCAGAGCTGACTGCATTCTATGCGGCACGGCAGGGAGTGAGCATCCGCGTCCACAGGGCTGGCATCGCCACTGCAATCAGGAAGGAGGTGGAGCAGCAGTTCAAATCTGGAAAACTTGCTGCCATATCTGCGACTCCCACGCTTGAGCTTGGGATCGACATTGGCGACGTAGACGCGATCATTTCAAACATCGTCCCAATCAACAGGCTGGTGCAGCGAGTCGGCAGGGCGGCCAGACGGGGACAGAATGGCTATGCGTTTTTGGCGCTGGGAAACGATCCCATCAGCCAGTACTACAAACAGCATCCAGACGATTATCTGGCGGACCACGAGTACGCCTATACCGACCCTTCAAACCCGTTTGTACTTGAGAACCAGGTCCTTGCAATGGCCGCAGACAGGCCGATAACAATGAGTGAGTCAAGGCCGGTATGGGATACGCTCCAGCTGCTAGTCTCAAAAGGGCTGGTGCGCGCAGCCGGGGGAAAATTCTCGGCAGACCTGAAAAAGGCGATGCAGGTGCTCGGAGATTACAGCATCAGGGGCATCGGGACGCGTGTGGACATTAAATTCAACAGCCGCATAGTAGGCGACAGGTCGCTGCCACAGGCACTGGAAGAACTATATCCAAACGCAATCTACTTCCTTGCCGGCCGGCGCTACAGGGTAAGGCAGCTGCTGAACTTTGACAAGTACAACAATGGCAACGGCGGCCAGCCCTACGCGGAGCTCGAGCAAATACCCTCGGACTACCCATACTATACAAAAGCACTGACTGACGA
>DATEIL010000203.1:0-6361 GCA_035279085.1 Nitrososphaera sp. | reverse complement strand
TGGTCTGCGGTGGTTATTTTCGACCCGCTGGCAGAAGTCGCAAAAAAGGGGTACGGCTGATAGAACCTGACAGGGCTGTTTACGCCGCCCGGCAGTACCTTTGATGCCCTCGTGAACAGCTGTTCGGACTTCACTGGGTATACATGTCCAGCCCTGACCGTAATATTTGTAATGCTCAATGATGCAGTACTAGTATTAGTAGAAGGTAAGGGAAAAGAGAAGATAGGAGAGTAGCAATCCATGGGAGAGGAAACATTCAGCCGGATGCTGGAGGATCTGCGGAATAGCATCGAGACAAACAGGGCTTCCTTTGTAGCAATGGTAAGGCAAAGCCCAAATTTGGCGTACCAGAGGGTAAACGAGCTTGCAGTGTTCGTCGGCTCCCGATATGGGCTCAACCTCCAGCTGCACTTTCCAATACCCGAAAAAATATCCGATGTGGAATCATATGGCACCGAGAACATGGGCATTGTAGCCGCCGACAAGCTCCGCAAAACATTCCCTGTGCCCCGGGATCAAGTGAAGGGCAAGGCAGTTGAACTACTCGGCTTGGACGCAAAACCCCGGGACGCATACATGTATGAAGGAAAAGAAGGAGTCAGAGTAGTAATGCCTCATGGCAGGATAGAAATCCTGCCCGGCTCGGTGCACTTTTGGTGCAAAATCGACGAAAAAGTAAGCAAATACGGTGACTGGCTGGTAGACAACCTGTATTCCAATACCAAAAAGAATTGAAGCTTCATTTCTATCTATACGGTTAATACTTTTTAGATAGACTAGTGTTCGATGCAGCCAAATTTCTTTGCTGCAAACAGGATGGCGATTTTGGCTGCAGCGGCTGCGTGCACTGTGCTCACAGCAACCGTTGCAATGGTGCTTGCAAGTACCCCTGACCTGCGCTATGACCGGATGGGTGTTCGCGAGATTTACCCGACAAAGCCCGGTAGCTACGAGTGGTATCTCAACGCCACGCACCCAAGGAATGGGTTTGTCATTAGTCCGGCGGCGACCATCCTGCTCAGCATGGGCGACGGCGTATGGAAAATCACCAGGGAGACCGATCATCCAAACGATGGGGTGAGAATGTATGTGCCCTCGCCTGTGATGTGGAAGAACATCGAGATGACAGGATATGTAAAGCTGGACTCGTACACTTTTGACGAGGAATTCGCTTGGGCTGCGAGAAGCGGCAAACACTCCCAGGACAATGTCTGCGGGGCGACTGCCTACTTTGGCGCGCTCGGCTTTTCCGGCGATTCATGGTTCCAGAAAAAAGTATTCCATGGAAACGGCTATACCAACAAGAGATATTCGAACGCACCGGTGGATCCGTTGTTAAACCGCTGGGTCGGCCTGAAGCTTATCGCGTACAACGTGGACTCTGACAGGGCAGTCCGGCTTGAACTCTGGGTGGACAACAAGGCCGACAACAACTGGGTCAAGGTCGCAGACATTGTCGACAACGGCGGCTGGAGCCACAAGTACCCCGGGGCATGTGCCAAGCCCGCAGACTATATCATCACCGAGCCCAGGCCCAGGGCCATGTTCAGGGTCGACAATGCAGAGTTTGAGTTCAAGGATCTGAGCGTAAGGGAAATTGACGCCCACGCCAGCTAGAGTGGCTCTTCGCCTGAGCTGATCCCTGAAGCCCGCAACAGTTCAAAACTATAGTATGGCTGGTCCTGCTCGTCGTACGTCTGGGCCTTGACCGGCAGGGGCATGGTGTCAACCATCCATATCTTGCTCGTCTGGTCCTTGAGCTGGTAGCCTAGGACAAAGGAGTCAAATGTCCCTGCACCAGTCTGAACTTCCTCCTCGCTTGTTACCCTCACAGTGGTTGAGGATGAACCTACAAAGATGGTGTTCCAGGGGGCGCCTACTACGAGGTACTTGGGGCTGTCGCCGTACTCCATGTCTCGCACCGCAAGGATTGAATTCTGGATGGGCTCAAAGTATGGCACAAATTCGGGGTCAAGCTCGCCTTCCCTGGTCAATTCCTTGGACATGACTATTGTCTTTGTGATTCCTGCGCTATTGTTATCGCCGTTTGTGTTGTTCTTTACATTAAAAGTAACGTTCCAGTCATCACCGGCTTCCTTAAAGCTCGTTGTAACAATTGCAGATACAAGGGCGCTCGATGGTCCCTTGGCATTGACAGAATATTCAAGCGTCGTGCCGTCTTGTATGTTCGAGCCAACAACCCAGATATCGTCTGCATTTGGAGGGTCCAGAAGCGAGCCGCCTTGGCCTGCAAAGCCTCCCCCTGCAGCTATTATCGCTGCGCTTACGCCCAAACCAAAGGCAGCGAATAATCCTGTCATTAGTGCTACCCGCCTCTTTGGCGACACGATGTCTCTTGGCGCGTCTGGATTATTTAAAATATGGGGACGCGAGCCCTCGATCAGCGCTCGAGCGCGTCGGGAGCCACGTATTCTCCGATCTGGTTGTAGATCTTTAGGAACCTGTTTCCCTTGTCCGTAGTCTTGTAGATCTGCTCGCCCTCAATGTATTCCAAAAGTCCGTTTTCGACAAGCACAGAAAGGTACTCTTTTAGCTGAGCATATGAAAGGAAAGCCTTGTACATTATCTTGGTCTTTGTGACGCCACCATTTGCAGCTTCTAGAATCTGAGCAGTTATGTCGGTTCTACTCCTATATTTCATGCAATTAGCATGTACGTACGACGATAAAAGCCTCTCGAAATAATCGAATAGAAGAAGATTCAAAAATTAAAGAAAAGAATGATGTGAAATGACTACGCCGGTGTGGTTGTTGTAGTCGTTTCAGTCTGCGACTGCTGCTGGTTTTTCCTTGCTGCGTCCCGGACAGTTTGCGCCGTGTCCTTTGCACTGGAGGCTATCTCACCACCTGCGTCTATCGTGTCGCGGATTACTCCTCTCTGCTTCAGTTCCGTCGCCACGCCGTTTATCTCTTTGGCGCTATCTCGCGCTGCTATCGTCGCCTCGCGCACGGCCTCTGTAAGCTCCTCAATTGCGCCGCTCTGCCTGATAATCCTCACGGTTTCTTTCATCTTGGTTGACTCCTCCCTTATCCTGCGCGCGATGTTCCTTATCGCCTCCGCGGTCTGCTCCGGTGTCATCTCTCTGATGCTAGTCTTCGCTGTTGTCTGGCCAGTGGTGGCAGTATTGTTATCGGTGGTACCAGTCGACATTTACAAGATATATTATGATGTCATTCTATAAAAGAAGAGCCACACACGCGCAGCGGCACACCCGATACACACACATATGCATATACTTCTGACTCTATTTACTTTTTGATTCCTGCGAAAATACTTCGCGCGTATCACGCACAGTCTCTTCCACGTTGCGTATGACTCCCTGAGTCTTGGATGACGCGATGGTGAGTTTCAGTTCTTCGATGAGCCCCGAAATTGAGCGCAGCATCTCTTTCACTGCCGCGATAGTATCTCCCATTCCCTCGCCTTTTCCAAGAGAATCCATCGCCGACCTTGCAGAACCTATCGCGCCTTTTACTTCGTCTAGCATGCCAGTGCTCTTTACTTCTGCGACTGTTGCCTCCATTCGGTCGCTTGACCTTTCCAGAGACTCTGCAGTTTTGCGAACGTTTTCAATATTGGCAACGATTGCCGGGTCTTTTAGCGACTCTATGACTTCCTTTGCAATCTTGGCCGTTTCCCTTATCTTTTCAAGCGAAGCCTGAACTTCCGGCGTGCCAAGTTCGCGTATAATCTCGACGGCATCCGATGCCGTATCCTTGATGTCTCTGAGCTTATCCGACATTTATCAAACTTGTCATCCCCGGGTTAATTGCGAACTGTTACAAGCTTCTGCTATAATTGTTCATTTGTTCCTTCAGCCAGTCACATCCCGGCCATTTTCAGGATTTTTTTCCAGATTGGCTCCGGGACCGGCATGACGGACAGCCGGGATATCCTAACCAGCTCCCAATCTGAAAAGGTCGGATCGGCCTTTATCGCCTCAAGCGATACGGGCCTTGGCAACTTGGCAATTGGGATGACATCGACGACCGTCAGCCTATTATTATTGTTGTTGCTGCCGTCCTTCGGGTCAGAGTAGGGCGAAGAGGCTATCTCCATGATGCCAATGATGCTCTTCTCGTCGCCCGTATGGTAAAAGAATGCCCTGTCGCCCCTTTTTGCGGAGCGCAGGTATTTCAGGGCAAGGTTGTTAGAAACGCCGTCCCATACCGTCCTTGCCTCGGCCTCGAGCCGGGAGTAACTGTAACTTGATGGTTCCTGCTTGAAAAGCCAGTATGCTCTTCCCATGACGTCCTAGCTGTCATGGCTTGAGCTATATATGGTGTCTCAGACAACGTCTGCGGTGGTGACCTTTTCCTTGTTCTTATCCGTATCCACCGCGACTCCTGCTCCGGGTGCCCGGGTGTCGTGCAGTTTGTCATAGTTTGCCTCATATGCCATGCAGCATCCATGGGGTGCGATGACGCTGGAGGTCTTGCCCTTTACATCAGGACCCTCATGCTCTACGAGCATACACTTCCCTCCGCCTTGGTTTACCCAGTAGATGCAGTTGTAGCAGAAATATCCTTCATGAAGATTGGAGTCGGAAAACTTGTCATACTCTATATACGAGGCCTGGAGCTTGCTCTTTTTCTTGAATTTTGTTAGGTTGTCTACTGCCCCTGCCGCTTCTTTGATCTTTTGGCCAATGTCTGTCATATCAGCGGGTCTCCTTCTCATTTGGATCCCAGAGCGTGCATAGACCATGAGGCGCAATGATCCCTGATTCCTTTGCATTCACGTCAGGCCCGGAATCTTCTACTATCGCGCAGTGGCGATCCTTGATAAAGTACGTGCAGTTGTAACAAAAGTAACCCGTGTGCAGATCCGAATTCTTAAACATCTCATTCTCTAGGTAGCCCGAGGCAGCCTTGGACAGCTTGGGATACTGCCTTTCGCCGCTGGGTATGACTTCCTGAGCCATGGGGAGCATGAAGCCCCATAGTATAAAACGGCTTTAGCAATTTCTAAAATAAAAATTAGCTTCTGCGCAACAGCCTTGCGAGCCTCCTGAGTCTTGACCATCTGAGTGCAAGCTTGGCTGCAATTATTGCTCCGATTATTAGCGCCCATACCCAGAGTGGCGGACTGCTGTCCATTATTATCACCATCACCCCGACCACCTCATCAGCTATTACGGCGCATATGTGCTTCTCTTACGTCCTATTGGATTTATTTCGTTTCTTCATTGTCGACTTTATCGCCTCGCTTAACAGCCGCTCATATATGGCCATGGCAGCCCTTGCGCCCGCAGCCGTTGCAAGTGCAACATAATGCCTGTCGTTGTCGATGTCGCCGGCGGCAAACACTCCTGCAACCGAAGTCTGCTGCTCCTTGTCCACTTTGACATAGCCTCTGTCGAGCTTGCAGCCGACCTGCTCGGCAAGATCGGTCTGAACCTGATATCCAAGCCTGTAGAATAATACATCCGCCGCGTATCTCCCCTTGCCTCCAACCAAGGTTTTTGGATTCCTGCCGGCTCTGCCCGTCATCTTGCCTATCGTATCATCAATGATTCTTATCCCAAGTGCAGCCGCCTGCTCTCTGGCAACCCTGTCAAGCCTGACCCTGTGTGGAAAGACGATTATGTCCCTGGTCCAGCCGAGGAATTCCTTGACGTATGCCATCGGCCTGTCGCCGGAGACAATTACTGCCAGCCTCTTTGCGGTTACCTCCTGGCCGTCGCAGTAGGGGCAGTGCCACGCACCATTCCCATCAAACTTTTCAAAGCCATCAATTTCAGGCTTCACGTCCTTTACCCCAGTGGCGATCACGACAAATTTGACACGGTATTGCCTGCCTCCTGCTCTGAGCAGGAACTGGGAATAGTCTCCATCCCTATCATCG
This sequence comes from Nitrososphaera sp., assembly GCA_035279085.1. Classification (GTDB taxonomy): domain Archaea; phylum Thermoproteota; class Nitrososphaeria; order Nitrososphaerales; family Nitrososphaeraceae; genus Nitrososphaera. The sequence continues at coordinate 493 of DATEIL010000203.1, read as the reverse complement.
ACGCCACCCCCGCCATTATTATTGCAACATGCAAGGCTAGTCACCTTTTCCGGAATGGATACGACTGACTCGTACAGCTTGACATCCCTCTGCGCCTGCTCTAGGAGCGAGAGTGGCGACTTGTTTTCAAACCCGAGGTAACCGTGAATTCGCCTGGTATTTGCATTTCTTGTCCTGCCCGTATTGAACATGACAGTGCGGACAAGGTGCCGGCCAAGCATCAGACCGCAGGCAAGTCCTGCATAACCCGACCCAATTACTGCAACGTCAAATGCCCTCCGGCTGTCGCGCACCCTCCTTTCCTCAAGCAGGCTGTTGCTAACATTTTTTTCATCTTTTTTTTCAGCAGCTGCTGCCACCACCACGAAAATCAAAGACCTGAATACTATAAAGCAGTGCATCCGGGAGAGAGCGATGCCCCTATACATGCGCATATACATACTTAAATTGATCCGCATATGCGCAGGCAGGCACACGCATACCCGCAGAGCGA
>DATEIL010000202.1:0-5146 GCA_035279085.1 Nitrososphaera sp. | reverse complement strand
CGCTATTCCTAACGGAATAGTGGTGGGAGAAGGCCTTTACAGGAAGGTAAAAGACATTGCCGGCTACCTGTTTCACAGGGTCGAAAGCGACCGGCCGGGACTTGGCGGCCATTGTGTCTATGCAGCTAGCAAGATACCATCCTCCTAATGAGTAGGAGATGTGACTTCTCTTGCCGCCATGCCACAATACTATGCTATGCTGCTACTGACTATTCCCGCCTGAGCGCGACAATTGGCGGCAGCCTCGAGGCCTTCCAGGCCGGATAAATGCCAGCAATTATTGCCAGCCCTACAGAGAGCCCCCACACTGAAGCGAGGTCCGTCGACCTAAAGACAGGAGTCAGTCCTGAGGAACCCGGATCCTGTGAAGCAAAGCCTGTGACTAGAACATAGCCGCCTGCGATCCCAAGGCCCATGCCAAGCGTTGCCCCCAGCATGCCGATTATCATGGCTTCCGACAAAAAGAGCGCCAGGATAAAACTCCTTTGGGCGCCGATGGCCTTCATGGTGCCTATCTCGCGTATCCTTTCCATCACTGACGTATAGAGGGTGGTAATGATTCCGACCCCTCCAACAAGGAGCGCCACAAGGGCGATGCTGAGTATGAATGATGTAAAGCCGGCGGTGAATTCTTTGATGGTATCTAGAATCGCCGTGGCCGTGGTGATGCCGATGTCCTTGCCGTAGAGCTCTCTTATCTCCTCCTGGACAATGTCCACATGGGCTCCAGATTCAGCCGCTATCAGGAGCGAATCGTACTTGCCTGACTTTTCAAGCAGCGTGTCGCCAGAGATCCTGTTAAAGACAACTGCGTTGTCTATGGTGGGATTGCCTGTCGGCTTCATTATGGCGCTTACTACGAAACTCTTTGAATTTTCATCTTGCTTGCCCGTATCCGGATCCACGAATGAGTATATTCCACGCACGGTCTGTCCCACTACTGCGAACGGCGAGTCTTCTCCGGGAGGATTGGCGATCCGGTCAGAAAGTATGATTGCTGATGGATCGTTCTGCCTTATGGTGGAACCCTCCACGAATTCTACAGTCGGGGCAATGACGTAGAGTTTCTGAGGATCTATTGAAAATACTGTTGTGTCTACCGACTTGCCCCGGGATTGCAGGGTTACCTGGCCCTGGAATGAAGGTATAACTTCGTCTACAAACGGTAGCGACCGCAGCCTGCTTACGACTGCCTCGTTAAGCGTGATTTTGGGTGCAGGTGGCGGTCCTCCTCCGAGCGGACCCGCATTTTCCGCCTGAGCGCTCGTCACGAAAATTATGTTTCCTGCAAGCTGGCTGAACTGCTCGTCTATGAACGCGCCAAAGCCGGCGCCGAGGCCGTTGAGCGCGACCATGAGGCTGCTCCCGACCACTACCATTAGCACAGTCAGGGCAGATCTGGTCTTTCTCTCGCGCAGCGCGTCAAACGAAAGGGAAAAGATCTGGAGGAGGTTCATGCTATTTCTAGGTCACTTTCTCTTTCTCTCTTGTACATATACACACATAGAGATATGCACGCGTCCTCTAGCCCTTCTTGTCTTGCCTCTGGCTGTCAAGAAGCGATTCGATGTCGTCCTGCTTTCTTGCAGACATGGCCTGCCTCAGCGAGCTCTTCTTCCTCCGCCTGATTATTACTACGGCTGCTATCGCAGCTACTACGATCACTGCTATGACAACGATCGGGATGACTCCCATGTTCATGCCCTGCCCTTGTGATGATTCGTCAGCGGAGACTTCGGGCGCAAACTGGACATTGGAGTTGAAGTCAAGCGTGTGCAGCTGGCGGAGGTTGTCCTTGTAAGTGACCCTGATATCGACAGGGTAACTGCCCGCCTGGGCCCCTCCGACGTTTACCGGAATGCTAAACGGGAGCGGGGAATTTTCCTCCAAGTCGCCCAGGTACTGCTGGGGCGGAAGGGTGGTGACGAGGCCTCCGGCGTTTACTATCTCTATTGTGGTAAAGAGGGCCACTGTGTTTCCTTCATTGAGCAGGTTCCCGACGATGTTTGGAGTCCCGCCGATATAGTTTACTTCGATTTCATACGCCCTGATACTTATCTCCCCGTCGATATATGCGCCGAGGTCAACAGAGTCTGTCTCCGTCTGGCCTTCCGACAGGTATCTGAGGTTCAGATCGAAATTGGTCGACTCGCCGATCAGACTCGTAGGAGCAAAGACCTGGGTTGCGAATTCCTGCCTGTAGCCCACGTCCATCTGCTTCACTGTCCACTCTGATTCGCCCAGTATCTTGATGGAATCAGACTGCGATCTGAGGGTGATGAGAACATCTGACAGGGGATTGTCTACGGTGTTCGAAAGCACGAACTTGTAGTCGTAAATCTTGCCTGCCGTGAGTATCGTGGAACTGCTGTTCTCGCCAAGTGAAACACCAATGTCTGATTCAAGGGCCCGTGGCAGCACTATAAGGCCGACGGGGATTGCAGAAGTCTGCTTAATCCCGTAGGCATTGCCGTAGGATATCTGTACGTTGACTGTCTGCGGTGCCTCTGCAGCGGTGTTGGCCGCGTATATCGTGGGGTGGATCTCCGAAGTGGTATTGGCAGCTATGGAGCCGATCTCAAACGTGTTCTGGCCGATGCTCACGGCTGAGGTGCTGCCGTTTGCAGCGTTTGCTGGCGTAACGGTGACCACGACAGCAGTCGCGGTGGCAGTGCCCTTGTTTGAAATCGAAATCCCGACAGAATTTGCGCTGCCTGGGACGATCTCCCTGTCTACCGCCATCGCGTCAAGTATTACTTTGCCTGTAAGCCTGAACGGAACTGAAAGCTCGACGCTTCTGTACTGGCCCACCTCGAGGATCTTGGAATAGGTCACAGTCAGGGGGGCATCATAGCCCTGCACCCGTGCGGAGTTCAACACATCCATTTCAAAGAAAAGAGTAAACGTCGCGCCCGGCTCTACGATTGTGTCGTGCGTAGCGACGGCCTGGGAGTTGCCAGAGGACGCCCTAAAGCCGGCGGGCATGTCTAGCCTTCCTGCAACTGAAGTTATTTCAGAGAGTCCTCTGTTTACAAAGATGACTGCAAGGACCGAAGCGCCATCTCCCGGCGCGACTTCGACCTTTTGCAGGCTTTCGTTCGCCGGAGGCGAACTGGTCCTGTCTGTCCAGAACGCGTCCTGAACTATCGGTCCGCTATAGTTGGCGTCTACGATCTCTTGTTTCGTCGGGCCCCTTTCCTGCGCGTATGCGTTTGTCGTTGTTGGTATTACTGCTGCCGCTTGGCCCACGAGGACCGCTGCCACCAGTATTGCTAACGTCAATATTCTTTGCGTCATCGATATGTAACCTCCTTCTCAACCCTCCCATCCCTGATGTAGATGGCCCTGTCAGTGGCCATTGCAAGCTCTGGGTTGTGGGTGACCATGACAATTGTCCTCCTGAACTTGCCTGATAACATCTTCAGCAAGTCAAAGACTTCCTGGCCTGTCTTGGTGTCCAGGTTGCCAGTCGGCTCGTCAGCCAGGATAATGGCAGGATCGTTCATCAGCGCCCTTGCAATTGCAACGCGCTGCTGCTGTCCGCCGCTCAGGTTGCTAGGCTTGAAGTTGGCCTTGTCCCCGATGCCAAGGACATCGAGCATCTTCATCGCCCTCCTTGCCCTCTCTGACGCTGCCATGCCTGACAGGATGGCTGGGAGTTCTACGTTTTTCAGCACAGTCGTCCTGTTTATCAGGTTATACGACTGGAAAATGAATCCGATAAGATAATTTCTCATCGTGGCGATTTCAGAATCGCCAAGTGAAAAGATGTCGACGCCCCTTATCAGGACCCTGCCCGAAGTGGGCCTGTCGAGCGCGCCTATTATGTTCAAAAGTGTTGACTTTCCGCTCCCCGACGGGCCAACAATTGATACAAATTCGCCCTTTCTGATGGTGAGATTGACATTGGCAAGCGCCGCGACCCTGCCCGCCGCAGACTCGAAGGTCTTCTCCAGATTCTCGACGCTCATGACTGCCTCGTTTTCCTGAGCAGCGCCGCTCCTAGCACCGGTCATGGACGAAGAAGTGGAAGACGAAGTCGTGTCCCTGTACGTCAAACGTAAAGAGAACTCCTTGCCTGCCTAATAAATATAACTGACTGACCAGTCAGTTTAATCTTACCGCCATACAGGCTTTGTGGAATAAGTGCTTTCTGTCGAAAAAGTTGTCGAAAAAGTAACTCCAGTTGAAAAAGTCCTATTTGTCGAAAAAGTGGAAAACGTGCCGGTCAGTTTGAGTACATTCACCGCTAATCACTTACCCCTAGAGTTATTATGACTTGAGCGATTCGTTGCCTCACTAGTGACGGATTTGCCCACCTAGTCCTTCGGGAAGAAGGGTGCGAAGACGGCACTGATTATTGCTCCCGCAATCGAAAGTACATTAGCCAGTTGCGGAATTTTGGTCCAGTCCGCTACCATTGTACTAATTCCAGCAAGCGCAATGCCACTTATTACAATGGTCACGATTCCAGCTATCTTTTTGGGATTTGGGCTGATCTTGACGAAGTGAATTGTTGAGGATACCATGAAAGACTTGTCGCCAGTCTCATCAGGTCTCAGGTGCAGGAAGCTCTCACGACCTGAAATCACATTTGGGATCGAAATGATATACTCTAAGACATCATAGCTGCCTTGAACTAGGCCCTGTCCCTTTGTCAAAGCAATATCCTTTGAGTCAGTTGCTAACTCTATTTTGAAAGTCGGTCTAACCACCTCATGATTAAGATATCGCTGGACTAGTATGATTCTATAAGTGCTGGCGGCTCTGACCTTGAATCCGTGCAAGTCAGGGGATAGGTCCTCGCTGGCGATATGAACATTTTCTGTGATATTGGTGAACTGTAGCAGCTTGGTGAATACGCTTCTTAATTCTTGATGCGGTTTGAGCCGGCCAATATGGCTTACAAGATTCGACCAATTAACGATGATATCATCCGAAGGATTCTCTATCTTATCTTTGATCCAGCCAGCCGATAGTGGTTCCGCCAAAAATGCCAAATTGTTCACAAACTCTCTAGAATCAGACGGAACTTTTGATCTAACCTGCTCACTGAAAGGATTCGTGACGTCGCTCTCCAGATTAAAAGGTCTATCATATCTAATATAATCACTAAGCTTGAAATTGAAAATGACAAAACCGCCCA
>DATEIL010000201.1:0-23493 GCA_035279085.1 Nitrososphaera sp. | reverse complement strand
TGGGCAAGCACGCGGTCCTGCCGCTCTTTGGCAGGGAGGTTGAAATCATGCCCCACCACTCTGCCAGGCCGGAATTTGGCTCCGGCGCGGTAATGGTCTGCAGCTACGGCGACCAGAACGACGTGCAGGTTTTCCGCGAGCTGGGGCTGAAGGAAATAGTCGCCCTCAACGAAAACGGCATTACAACTCAGGCCGCAGGTCCATACCAGGGCCTCCGCGTAAACCCTGCCCGTACCAAGGTAATCGAGGACCTGAGTAGCTCGGGCCTGATGGAAAAGCAGGAGAGCATAATGCACAGGACCCCGCTGTGCGAGCGGAGCAAGACCCCAATAGAGATAATCCCCCTGCAGGACTATTACGTAAAGCAGCTAGAGTTTGTACCGCAGCTGCGCGAGTTGGCCCACAAGCTGAACTTCCACCCCGAGATGCACAGGCAGATCCTCCTCAACTGGCTCGACTCGATCGCAATCGACTGGCCCGTCTCGCGGCGCAGGTTCTACGGGACCGAAATCCCGATATGGTATTGCAATGCATGCGGCGAGCCCAACCTGCCACCTCAGGCCGGAGGCGGCAGCGGCAGCAGCAAGTATTACAGGCCGTGGAAGGAAAAGCCCCCCTTTGACCGGTGCCAAAAATGCGGCGGGTCTGAATTCACCGGCGAAGAGCGGACTTTTGACACATGGATGGACTCGAGCATTTCGCCGCTGTATGTCACCGGCTACGGCAGGGACAGCAAGCTGTTCGAATACGCTTATCCCACATCAGTCAGGCCCCAGGCAAAGGACATCATACGGACGTGGCTCCACTACACGATGCTCAGGTGCGTGCAGCTGACAGGCAAGATGCCGTGGACAGACGCGTGGATAATGGGCTACGGGGTGGACGACAAGGGTGAAAAGATGAGCAAGAGCAAGGGCAATGTCATCGACCCCTTCCCGGTGATACAGAAATACGGAGCAGACACGTTCCGCTTCTGGTCCGCAAGTGAAGCAAACCTCGGCTACGACTTTAGGTGCTCTGAGCAGAGGATTGCCGGCTCTCAAAAGTTCCTCTCAAAGCTCTGGAACGTGGGCAGGTTCCTCTCCGCTTTTCCAGTAGTCTCTGAACCCCCAGAGTCACTGGAGCCATCCGACAGGTGGATACTGGGAGAGCTGGCACGGCTCGAGCAGGAATGCAAGCGCGGCTATGAAGAATACAACTTTTTCGTTCCCGCCAACGCCATTCGGGACTTTACATGGAACATCTTTGCGCCCCACTATGTGGAGATGGTCAAGGGCAGGGTATACACTCCTGACAACCCGCAGGCGCAGACATCTGCACTGTATGCGCTCCACCGCTGCCTGTCCGGCATCCTGCTCTTGATAGCGCCCATCACTCCGTTCATAGCCGAGGAGCTGTGGACAAAGATCTACTCTGACAAGAGCATCCACCTGCAAAGAATGAACCGGGAAGGAAAAGCCGACGAAGAGACTCTAAAGTTCACAAAGCAAATAATGGAATTCAATTCCATGGTCTGGAACAAAAAGAAAGAAACCCTCAAAGAAGACGGCAAGCCGCTCTCGCTCAAAGACCCGATAGAAATTGCAGTCCCTGAAGAACTGGGACCATTCAAACAGGATCTAAGATCGATGCATAACCTCCTGACGCCGAAATGAAGGCAGTCCCATTCTTCTCCCACGGGCCGGCTTCCGTCCTGGAATACAGGGAGCACTTTGCCGAACCTCTGAGCAGCAGGGATCATCAGGAGATAGTGGAGGTGGAATACTGCGGGGTGAACCACCTTGACATATGGACCCGTGAAGGCATACCCGGCAAGAAAATCAAGCTTCCTCATGTGTGCGGATGCGACATTGTAGGCAGGACAAAGTCAAAAGGCAGGATGATGGTATACCCAGGAGTATCCTGCGGCAAATGCAGCCAGTGCAGGGCCGGCAGGGAAAACCTGTGCAGCCAATTTGCCATCATTGGCGGCATGAGCGACTACGACGGAGGCTATGCAGAACGCGTCGCAGTTCCGGCAGGCAACCTGATAAAGTTGCCGCCAGTCATCAAACCTGAGCATGCCGCCACGCTAGCTGTCTCTTATCTCACAGCGTGGAACATGCTAAGGACAAACAATGTGCAGAGCAAACAGACGCTGCTGGTCTATGGCGCGTCGAGTGGAGTCGGCATGGCCACGATACAGCTCGCAAAGGCGCTGGGTGCCATCGTTATAACCACAGTGTCAACTAAAGACAAGCGCGATTTTGCCGACAAGCTGGGCGCGGACCATGTTATAGACAGGACCGCGGGAAAAAACATTGCAGCAGAGGCGCTCAAATTCACAAAAGAAAGAAGTAGAAGAGGAGGATCAGCAGCAGGCGGCGATGGTGGCAGTGGTGTCGATATTGTGATAGACCATGTCGGGGCAGCCACCTGGCAGACGAGCATCGCCGCGCTCAAGCCTGGCGGCAGGATGGCGGTATGCGGCATGACTTCCGGGAACGAGGCGGTAGTGCCTGTCAGGATGTTCTATACAAAGCAGATAGTTATGACAGGTGCCCTGCTCGGGACAAAGCGACAGCTGCAGGAGCTAATTCGGTTCGTGGTCCGCAAAAAGATCCGCCCTGTAATCGACTCTGTCATGCCTCTGGAGCAGGCTTCTGAGGCACAGCGCAGGATGGAAGCAGGCGGACACATGGGCAAGATCGTCCTAAAGTGCCGCTAGGCCTTGCTGTCAATCATTTCTAGCGTATCTTCTGCAATGTCCATTACGGTATGCGAATCGAGGTTGGGCTCCAAGGTCAGAAGCAGTATCTTGTCGGCAAGGTAAAATGTGAGCACCGACACCTTTTCTCGCTCCACGTATGCAAAGCGCGCCCTGCCCATTGAGCCGTCGAACCGCTCCCTCATGGACTTGCGCAGTGCAGTCTGGGTCAGGAATAGCTCCTCATCGGTTTCGCTCACTATGGAATTTCTCCCCTCCCGCATGCCCCCTGCTACCAGCATTCCAGAATTGTCAATCACTCCGGCGTACCTGACGTCATCGTTTAGAGAAAATACGCGCTCGCAGAGCTTTGCAAAATCCATATGTATATGCACTTTTAGTTACGTGCAGGCTTGTTTATTGATTTTTTGTTGTCAATCCATATTAGCAGATAGGTGCAACCTATATCAGATATGAGTACAGAACGCAGGAAGCCGCTCAAGCGCGACCAGGCGCTCAACGACGCTACCGGAGGCAGGCTAGGCGAAGAGCCAAGGCCCGATCCCTACCCTGAAAGCGACCCGCGAAGGGAAGCGGCTAGGAAAAAGTCAAAGCAGGTTTGAAAAAAATAACTGCCGTCACACGCACACAGTACTGCTTAATTATTTGTCCGGTGGTTACTACGATATCTCATGCCCGAAGTCAGCAAGGACGTACGCTATCCAAAAAGCGCCAAGGCGGAAATCTCTGAAATAAAGGACGGCATATATCGAATATCTGGTTTTGTGGAGAGTTACGGGATCACTTTCAATCAGTTCCTGGTGGACGACGAAAAGCCCACCCTGATCCATACCGGCCCAATAGGCATGTATGAGCAGGTCGAGCAGAGGGTCAGAGAAGTCCTGCCGCCTGAGAAGCTGGCGCATGTGGCATTTCTGCACTTTGAAAGCGACGAATGGGGCGGGATGGAATTTCTCCGCGCACCAAACACAAAGCTGGTATGCAGCGAGCTGAGCTCGTCGCTGAACCTGACTGGGTGGTACAACGTTCCATCGGATCACATATCCTTCTGGGAGAACGAGACGCTGAAGACCGGCAAGAGGACGTTTCGTTTTGTCATGACTCCACATGTCCACCACTGGGACAGCATGATGATGTTTGAAGAAAGCACAAAATCACTGTTCCCGTCAGACCTCTTTATCCAGCCCGGCAACAACAAGCCGGTCATTTCTGACGACCTGTCCGAAGGCATGATAGCACTCTACAGGGGCACGGGGATCTTTGCCAGCGAGCAGCCTGTCAGGCAGACAGTAAACAGGCTCGAGCGGCTAAAGCCGGAAATGGTGTACCCGATGCACGGCTCATGCTTTGACGGCTCGATGTTTGGGCACTATGCCAACGCGCTCCGGGAAAATGACTTTGCGTTCTCGGGCATGCTTCTTGGCAGGAAACTAGACATCAGCTAGCGCGATATGTGCGTATGTACATGTGTATGGTGACGGTGCGTGGCATCTTGCATCCGCTCGCAACTGTTGCACACCCACGCCACTGATTCATTGCAGGTAGAGCAATACCCGGTAACAGACATTGTCCCGCCGCACGCCCGGCATGAAGAACTATGCACATTCTGCTATGGCATTGCCAAAACTATCAAGCTTGTTTAACACCGCTCATGCATGCTATCTGGCAGTCCTGATTGCTCATGCTGCCGCGATTGCCATCAACTAGTTCGTTTACTCTGCTCTATCTGAGGCTACGCCTGTTGTGACCTTGAGCACCGCAAAATCCTTTCTCATAAAGGCCGTGGTCAGCGAGTAGAGCAGACCGTATTTTTTCCGAAGAAGCCTGTACGCCTCTGCTGCTTCTGCATCCGTTGCCCTGGCTGCCTTGGCCTGAACCCACTCGCCCTTTACATTCCCCCTCATGTCGCACGGTGCTATTCTGACGGACGGATTGTTCCGGATGCGCTTGTATTTTCCGGCAGACGTTGCAGTCCTTATGTAGAGCGCGGCGTTGCTTTCCACAAACCACACCGGAGTCCTTACTGCCTTGCCGCTTTTCCTGTACGTCTCTATGCTCAGGTACTTTTTGCCGTCAAATCCGGCGATCAGGCCGTCGTCGTCCATGATTGACTAGATAGACATGGGCACATGATTTAAAGAGTTGCAGGCCGGCCCCTTCCTCTTGCCAACCTGAGCCCGGCATTAGTGGTGCCGTCACCGACATCATATGAGATATAGTAGTAGCCGTCGCCAGCATCGGAGGCGATGGCTGGCTTTGCAACGAATGTGACAGGATAGCTGGCCGTTGCCCTGTCGCTATCCGGCGATCAGGCCGTCATAGGGCATGTACGTGATCCCTTCTCTGCCATCGCCCATGCCGCACATCAGCTCAGCTATTTCGACCCTGTAGCGTACGGGGAAAGGATCCCCGCCTACGCGGTTCCACCATTCTATCCCTGTAAAATGGTTCTTTGTCTGGAACCCGACAGTGTCGCCAGACGCGCCCAGCCTGTATTCTTCTCTCTGGCCGTCCGTCCTGTCGGTCAGCACATAGTCAATCGCCTGCATGTCACTCCGAAAAATAATCTGCCTCAGGTACGTGTGGCCCACATGGGGCAGCACCTTTGTGAACTTGTACCTGTTCTTGCCTCCAAAAATCGCCCAGAAATTGTCCCTGTCATTGAATTGGCAGATCAAGTTGAGCTCGACAGGGGCGCCTTTCTTTCTATCAAATGCCTCCAGCAGGTAGAGCATCCATGACTTGTCAGGGATCCTGTTGCCCAGATCCTCTACAATGGTAATCGTGTCTGCAATGGATATGACGCCTGGAGGAAGGACTGCCCTCCCATCAATCATGCACATGGAGCCTACCCACGAGTGGCTTGCCATGCATATGATTTGGCCTGACTGCTTTTAAGTTGGGTTGGTTGCAACCCCTCAGCCAAGCCATATATGCCGTAATGGCAGTATAGCGGCAGCAAAATATTGTTTCACTTATGATGAGTACTGGTCTTCTCCGCCAAGCGACTCCAGGTAGTCTGAATGGCACTGCTTGCACTGGTTTCCAACAAAATCAAGTTCATCAATTTCCTGCTTGCAGGTGTTGCATCTTTTCAAAGCCATGCTGGTTGAGCCCATGCGCCATCCATTGATAACTTTTTCCAAAACGACAATTGTTTAATTGTTTTTCACTAGAGCACGACTTCAAAAGCATTAAGATGCTTGCCGATTAGCAATAGCTGATGGGTCTTGTGACTTGGATCCTGCTCGGGGTAATCGTGCTTGTGGCGATAGGCCTTGGGGTAGGAGTCTTCTTTGGCGGGCTTTTGCGCGGTGCCGAGATTGTCGGCCAGAATCCAGCAGTACAGAATGCTTCTGAAGAGGCAAAGCAGTTCATTGATGACAAGACCGACTCGATAGCGAGCAGCACCACTACTACCACCACTTCGCTGATATCGGTGACGACTGACAGGTCCGACTATGAGAGAGGAGACCCTGTCCTAATCACTGTAAAGATCAACAACAACGACGATGAAAACAATAACAGCAGCAGCGGAACGCAGACTTTTCCCGATGCAGCGCTGGGACTGAGGATCAAAAACACGGACACGAATGACGAATACAGCGTCATGGCCGCGCAGGTAGTGACCGATCTTGGCTCGGACGAATCAAAGACAATTACCTGGCAGGACGACAGCGCGCCTGCAGGAAATTACGTGGCAAGCGTCCACACTTTACAGGGTGCCTCTGCCCAGGCCAGCTTTGAAATCAAAGAATAAGGACTGCCGCGCTTATCACCGTGGTCCACAGCCCATCCTTGTGGCCTTCGGCCGATTGCGTAAAGTTCTGTGTCCTGTATATCTTGTTTGAAAGCTTCCATTGCTCCTCCTTTTCGTTCCATGCAAGCGTCGGGTCGTTGGGGAGGCCGAGTATGGTTGCAAGCATTTCCATGGCCATGTCTTCTGCATAGTCACCGGCCTTCTGCCCCGTCTCGCCGTACGTGTGGTGCTCGGAGAGGTAGCCGTACTGGCTCTCGTCAACAGCCCTTGCAAGTCCGACTGCTGCAGCTATGAGCCTGTTGGGCTCGTTTGTAGCGGACCGGGCCATGATGGCAAATGTAACCTGTCCTGATTTTAGGTACTTGCGGCCCTCCTGCCTGCTGACTATTTTGCAGTGTGGCGGGAGAATGCTTGACACAGAAACCAGGTTGAGGTCGGCAATCTCGGCTTCCCGCAAAGCCAGCTCAAAGCTTGTCAGGTAGTCCTTGTGCGTGCCCTTGCCCTTTGTAAAGAACATCATTTTTGGGACATAGAGGAAGGGATTGGCAGCCTGCGGCTGCTGGTCTGTCATGAATTGGAAATGGCAGACATGGCTCATTAGCATTAACACTGAATTTAACATTACATTACATTACTTGCATTGCATCGCATTACATTGGCATTCATTTGCCCTGTCCGGCTCGCCGCAGCACTTGTCTGCATTCTCTGTCCGGCCATGAAGAAACTCGTCGTTGTTTGTAATGATGGCCTGCCACCGCGCATGGCCGCAAAAGCAAACATGAATCAGGCAAAATGCCGTATTACTATTATTATTGCAACAAGTAGCAATATGACTGCAGAGCTGTGCCTTCAATGCCGCAGGGACAGCAAAGTTGCTTCCGGCAATAGCTCGCCACTTTTCATGCCCACGCGGGCGACAATGCATTTGATTAAAGGTTTCTGGAGAGCAAGTCTGGATCAAGCCAAGCGCAGGTTACTTGAGTGACATCTGGTGATAAGTACGTCTTTGAAAACCGGAACTGCAGCAAGCTATATGAGTAAACGCAGGCTCCTCCTCACTACAGGCAATTGACGCAGATAGGCAGGCTCAATATCGGCAGAGATTCCAGCCCCAAAGTCATGGGGATTATCAACGTCAGCCCAGAGTCGTTCTACAAAGGATCCGTAAAAACAACAAAGAAGCAGATTGCAGTGACTGCACTGCAGATGGAGAAGGATGGCGCGCACGTTATTGACATCGGTGCCATGTCCACCGCGCCCTATCTGGATACGCTTATCTCGGAGGAGCAGGAAGCGAGCCGACTGACTTCTGCAATCAAAGTGGTGAAGGATTCATGCGGCCTGGCCGTCTCAGCCGACACCCCGAGGGCCAGAGTCGCAAAGGCAGCCATTGCAGCAGGCGCGGACGTGATAAACGACGTGACAGGCCTGCATTACGACAAGTCGATGGCACAAGTGGTAGCAGAGTCCGGCGCCAGCGTGATAATTTGCGCCTATAGCCGGTCGCAGGCCACCGGCGCGATTTCCGGAACCGTCAACGCATTGAAAGAGAGCCTCAGAATCGCAAGGAGTGCAAGTATTGACGGTGACGTCATCATAATCGATCCCTCAATCGGATTCTTTCGGCCGGAAGGCAAAAACCCGTTTTTTACCAAAATGACCGACCTGCCATGGTATGCGCGCGACACACAGATGATATCCGGCCTTGGCCGGCTGGTCGCAGTCCTCAAAAAGCCGGTGTGCATCTCTGCCTCGCGCAAGTCGTTTATCGGCTATCTCCTCGGCCTAGAGTCGCCTGACGATCGCCTGGCGCCGTCAATAGCTTGTGAAATTATTTCCACTATGCATGGCGCAAATCTCATAAGGACGCATAACGTGCGGGAGACAGTCCAGGCCCTAACCATGTTCCATCTACTTTCATCCTGAAAGCCGGAAAAAATTGCGACGCGACGCATGTGCCGGCTCTGCTTTGGATCCGCACATGTCGCGTCTCCGCGATATGGCAAAAAATTGCGAGCCTGCACGCTACGTTTATAATGCTTCTGACCGACTAGAAGGAAAGGGAATAGTTGGACATCAAAGAAGGTCTGACATTTGACGATGTGCTCCTTGTCCCTAAACGATCTCCGATAATTTCCAGGTCGCAAACCGACCTTCGTACAAACCTTTCACGAAATATCACTCTCAACATCCCGATAATCAGCGCAAACATGGACACCGTCACTGAATCAAGCATGGCCATCGCGATTGCAAGGGAAGGGGGTATTGGAATTATCCACCGCTTCCTTACAATTGAAGATCAGGTAGACGAGATCCTGAAGGTCAAGCGATCAGAGTCCGTGATTATAGAACAGCCATATACCATCAAGCCTGACGTTACGGTCGACGACGCCAGAAAAGCAATGCTGCAGTACGGCGTATCGGGTCTGCTGGTAGAAGAGGGGAGCAAGCTTGCCGGCATCATTACCCGGCGTGACATTACTTTTGAAAAAAACGGCAAGCGCAAGGTCTCGGAGGTAATGACGCGAGATGTCGTTACCGCAAAAGCCGGCACAACTATAGAGCAGGCAAAGGACATTTTGCACAAGCAGCGGATCGAAAAATTGCCTGTGGTCGACGAAAAAAAGAAAATTGTCGGCCTTATCACCAGCAAGGACATCCTCAAGATGGACGAATACCCGCATGCCTCAAAGGACAAGAAGGGCAGGCTCCTGGTGGGCGCTGCAGTTGGGGTCAAGGGCGATTACCTTGAGCGCACCGAGGCGCTGCTGGATGCAGGTGCTGACGTCCTTGTGGTCGACATCGCGCACGGCCACAGCGACAACGCGATAAACACCGTTCGCATGATCAAAAAGGCCTTTCCTGACTGCGAGCTTATTGCCGGCAATATTGCCACCGGCGACGGGGCGCGGGATCTAATCAAGGCCGGCGTGGACGCCGTCAAGGTTGGAGTCGGTTCCGGCTCGATATGCATAACCCGCGTGGTGACCGGCTCCGGCGTGCCGCAACTCACCGCAGTTCTGGACAGCGTCAAAGTCGCTCGCGACTATGGCGTCCCGATAGTCTCTGACGGCGGAGTGAGAAATTCCGGCGACATGACCAAGGCATTGGCGGCGGGCGCCTCCACAGTCATGATAGGGAGCCTGTTTGGAGGAACGGACGAGAGCCCCGGCAAGACTCTTGTAAAGAACGGCAAGAAATTCAAGATGTACAGGGGCATGGCCTCCTTCTATGCTTCGCTTGGCAGAAAATACCGCGAGGAAGGGCCGCAGGTGGTGGATTCAGATGACCTTAACGACTATGTGCCGGAAGGAGTTGAGGCCATGGTTCCATACAAGGGAAGTGTCGTGGAGATAGTGAGGCAGCTTTCAGGTGGCCTGCGCTCCGGCTTGAGCTATTGCGGTGCCAAGACCCTGGGCGAAATGCAGAGCAACGCAGAATTTATCAAAATGACTTCAGCCGGATTCATTGAAAGCCAGCCTCATGATGTTGACTTGATGTAGCTGCTAGTGTAATGCATGTAGCAGAGCAGCGGCTGCTGCTGTTGATATTGTTATCATATGCCCCTAGTGCAGCAGGTCATAGAATTTCTGGATAGACTCTTGGAAAAAGTCGCCGGCCTCTGTCGGAATGCCGCTCTCCTTTACCAGCACGTTTCCTTCGCCAAAGTTGAATCCGCCAAAGGCCCAGTAGGTGTTCATCCAGCCCTCGCGCTTCCAGACTTTCACAAACCCCTCCATGTTCTCCATGGTCACCGCGTTTCCTTCTTCAAGTTGTGGCGGCTGGGGTGACCATTCTCCGACTGCTATCTTGACGTCATATCCCATGGATTTCCAGCGCTTCTGGTCCTCCTTCCACCTCTCAACGTGCTCCTC
The DNA here is from genome assembly GCA_035279085.1 of Nitrososphaera sp. GTDB lineage: Archaea > Thermoproteota > Nitrososphaeria > Nitrososphaerales > Nitrososphaeraceae > Nitrososphaera. The sequence goes on along the minus strand of DATEIL010000201.1, from coordinate 13,151 downwards.
GATTTCATTTAGGTTGTAGAGGTGGGGTATGTACATCACGTTTTTGGCAGGATCCTTTGGCAGTATCTTGTATTCCTGGCCGATCTTTCTCGGGTATCTCCCACCATCGGATTCAAAGCCATGCGAGGTCTCGCGGGTAAAGATTATCACCCTGTCCGTGGACTTTCTGATGTCCTTCGCCAGCTCTGTATGCAACTTGCCAAGCTTTTCGTACTGATCGTCTTTCCATACGTGGGGCTCGTTGAGCAGCTCGTAGCCTATCACGTTTGGATATTGATCGATTTCATCTATCATTGACTTCATAAAGTCGGCCTGCAGGCTCCAGACGTCGAGCGTGCGCTTGCAGGAATTGCTGCTATCCCTGACCTTGTTGTTATAGTAGTCGTCCCAGAACGCGCGCACTTCTGGATCGCGCTCATAGTCGCCCTTTGGATGATAGCAGGACACCACAAACTCGGGGAAGCCCCTTCCCTTCGACACCTTTGCCGGCCAGTTGGAAGTGGCGTCGAAATGATGAAAGTCTATCCAGACAAAAATGTCATGCGAATTGGCCTCTTCTACCAGAGCGACCAGCTGGCCGAGGAAATTCTCTTCGTTGCCGACGTAAGACTCCCAGCTGAGCGGGATCCTAAAGACGTTATATCCTGACTCTTTTGCTATCGAGACGAATTTTTCCACCTGGCCCGCTTGAACCGGGAGCTTGGGGCTGTGCTCCTTCCGGCTAAGGACTGGGTCGATATAGTTGACGCCGTGGAGTTCCGAAAATGGGATTACCGCAGGCTCTGGGTCGATCGGCGGTTCCTCTACTATGGGACCTGGTCCGGGTTCCGGTTTTGGCTGCTCAATCTGGAGGCACTCACCTTCGGAATAGACATAGCCTTCGGGGCAAGACGGTATAACATCGGGCGCGCAATTTTCACCTTCCAGATGGTAGCCTTCGGGGCAGGTCGTTGGCGGGGTGACGAGCACGCATTCGCCATCGCTGAACTGGTATCCCATCGGACAGACGGGCTCGGGTGGCTCGGCAGGGTCGTAGGGCTTGGCAGACAACGCCCCGCCTAAAGTCAAGGCTAGCGCAACCGAAGCGGTCGCAATGGCAGTGAGGAGAAGAGCCCTTGTGTCTGCTCCACCAAGAAACGGCCTGCCGCTCATTTTCATAGAAGATAGTACCTAATGATGAATCTGCAGATCCTTATTTTTCTATCCTATAATTCATTCCGGAACAACGTGCCTCAACTTACTTTCCTTTTTATAATGCGGGCATTGCAGTGTAGAGGTTGGCAGGCAAGGTCTTCTATGCTACAGCCGCTGCAGGCGCAATATTCATCGCCATCGGGATCGCTTCGAGCATATATGCAGGCGTCGCGGTCGATGTCCCGCTTGACAATGTAGTTGGGCCGGGCAAAGTAGATATCATTAGCCCGGACATGAACGAGGGCAGCAAAGCCAGCCTCATACTCAGCGGATCATCATATGAAGTCGCCATCATGGATCCCGACGGACGGAATCTTGCCTTAGAACGCGGAAATGCCACCTTCAACTATGACCTTACGGCGCAGAGGGCCGGCGAATACCGGATGATAGTCAACAACACCGGTTCTGCCGACCTTGTGGTTTCTGGACACGCAGAAACAAAGTCAAGTCCCCTTGGGTTCACCGGGGCGCTGATGCTCGTTATAACAGGGGTAATAGTCATAGGGCTAGGCCTGCGGTTTAGAAAGGTCTAGTCAAACTCTGCCGCCCTGTACGACCCCAGCACTTTGACATATTGGGTTTTAGGGCTTATCGCCTTAAGCGCCTCTTTCACCTGTCTTTCTCTCGAGTGTCCTTCAAGGTCAACGTAAAAGTTGTACTCCCATGGAGTCTCCTTTGTAGGGCGTGACTCTATCCTAGTCAGGTTTATCCCCCGTATCGCAAATTCCCCGACAATGCCAAAGAGCGCGCCGGGCACGTGCTTTACCGAGAAAATAATTGATGTCTTGTGCCTGCTGTTGTCCTTGCGCGAGGGCTTTTTCTTGTCTGCGCCACGCAGCGAAAGAACAAGGAACCTTGTGTAGTTGTTTTTCCTGTCTTCTATGCCTTCGTCCAGGATTTGCATGGAGTAAAGCTCTGCCGCCCTTCTGCTGGCAATTGCGGCAGAATCCGTTGAACCACTTTCCCTGATCATCTTGACGGCGCCGGCAGTGTCATAAGCCGGGATCGCTTCTATTCTGTTTTTCTGCAGGTATGTTCTGCACTGCGCCAGAGCCTGCGGGTGCGAATGCGCCTGCCTTATCATCTTTTTATCGACCCCCGGGTTTGCTATGAGGCAGTGGTGGACCCGCTGGTATACCTCTCCCGTCACTTCCAGTTTCTTGGTCTCAAGGAGCAGGTCGTAGACCTCGTTTACGCTGCCTTCAATTGAATTTTCTACAGGTACCACTGCAGAACCCACTTTGCCACGTTCGGCAGCATCAAATACATCGGAGAAGGACTTTAGCGGGACCATCCTTGCCTTTCTGAAATATTGCAGTGCAGCCAGCTCGCCGTAGGCGCCTCGTTCGCCCTGAAAGGCAACGGCTGCGGCGTTTGGCTGCATCGGCCTCTACTTGCCCGCTTTGTAGATGAGCCGGAAAGTCTCCTTGCCGTAGTCGTGAGTCAATTTGCGGTCTTCGTACGCACCGCACTCTATGCACTTGATAGAGTTTTCATTTGTGCGGACCGTGTCTCCTCCACACATGAAGCACAGAGTATACAGCACGCCAAACTCTTTCTCAGCAAGCGTGATGTGCACCGTTGAATTGAGCAGACTGATTATCCTTCCCCTTACAATGTCACCGGTCCTGAAAACGGCGCGCCGGTCCCCTCTCCTGTCCCTGTCTCGCCCTCCGACCCTTGCCGAGCCAATCGCAGAGTAGCCTGAAGGGAATTTCTTGTCGTTGAGATAAAGTATCTTTACAGAGACCATGCTTGAAAAGAGCATGTCCACGTTGCCGACTACAATGTCGCCGACCTTTGGAAGTAGGGGAGAGTTCTTTTGATCAATCTTGACAATTCTCCTCTTTAGATCATAAACTTTTGTGCCGACAGCCGCCGACCTCACCGTTCCCTCTGAATCAAGGTAGGTGTTCTTGCCACCTTCAAATTCTTCGATGGATGCAATCTGCTCGCCCGGCAGCATGGGCTTGTTTTCATCTTTTGGCAATGCAATATAGAGAATCTGTGGGCAAGTTATAACTGTTTGCGGCTTAGAAATTTGGAATTTTTCTACAATTTCCGGCAATTCCTAACCAATTGTCACTGTACAATCTGGGCGAAAGATAATAAAGGTATAAAGAGCAGGTAATGCAAGGTGGAAATGTGAGCCAGAATACTCTGTCCCTAAAGGTACTTGAGGCGTATACCAGAGATGTTGGTAGGGGAGTAGCTAGGATCGACTACGACTCGATGGACTCGCTGGGTGCGTCCACCGGAGATGTTATAGAAATTAGAGGCAAGCGTAGAACAGTTGCAAAATGTTTACCGCTCTATCCTTCAGACGAGGGCAAGGGCATCATTCGGGTTGACGGACTTGTCAGAAATAATGCCGGCATTGCAATCGGCGATACTGTTATAGTCAAAAAGATAAAGGCCGTTCCGGCGGAGAAGGTAATTGTCGCCCCGCTTGAAGCCATACCGCCCATTGACGAGCGTTACCTTGCAGATGCACTGGAAAGCGTGCCTCTGATCAAAGGCGACAACGTCATGGTCCCATATTTTGGAGGCAGGCTTACATTCCAGGTAATCGGGGTGACTCCTGCCGCTGACGCAGTGCTCGTAACTCAAAAGACGATATTCCACATTGCAGAAAAAGGCGAGACACTCAGGGGAGTCCCGCAGGTCACATACGAGGACATTGGCGGTCTAAAGGAGGAAATCCAAAAAGTCCGCGAAATGATTGAACTCCCACTCCGCCACCCAGAGATATTTGAAAAACTGGGAATTGAAGCTCCAAAAGGCGTCCTTTTGTATGGCCCTCCTGGAACTGGCAAGACGCTGCTTGCAAAAGCTGTAGCCAATGAAAGCAATGCACACTTTATCTCTATATCTGGACCTGAAATCATGAGCAAGTTCTATGGTGAATCAGAAGCTAGGTTGCGAGAAATATTCAAAGAAGCCAAGGAAAAGGCCCCATCAATCATATTCATTGACGAAATAGACTCGATAGCGCCAAAGAGGGAAGAGGTTACGGGAGAGGTGGAGAGGAGAGTAGTTTCGCAGTTGCTGTCGCTGATGGACGGCCTTGAAGCAAGAGGCAAAGTCATTGTAATTGCGGCAACTAACAGGCCAAACGCAATCGACCCAGCTCTCAGGCGGCCCGGAAGATTTGACAGGGAAATCGAGATAAAGGTTCCGGATAAGCGCGGAAGGCTGGAAATCCTCCAGATCCACACGCGCAACATGCCACTTGACACCGACGTTGACCAGGACAAGATTGCTGCAGTCACACACGGCTTTGTAGGCGCAGACTTGGAATACCTCTGCAAGGAAGCTGCAATGAAATGCCTCCGCAGAGTGCTGCCAGAGCTCAACCTGGAAGACGAAAAGCTGTCTCCAGAAGTGCTGAACAAACTCATCGTGACCATGAATGACTTTGAGAATGCTGTCAAGGAAGTAATGCCGTCAGCCATGAGGGAAGTCTACCTCGAGTCACCGGACATCCCATGGACTGCAATTGGAGGCCTTGAGGAAGTAAAGCGGGAACTCCAGGAAGCAGTCGAGTGGCCACTCCGCTATCCTGATCTCTACACAAAGCTGGGACACACGATGCCAAAGGGCGTGCTGATGCACGGACCTTCTGGAACCGGCAAGACGCTGCTCGCAAAGGCGGTGGCGACCGAATCGGAAGCCAACTTTATCAGCGTAAGGGGACCGGAGCTTCTGAGCAAGTGGGTAGGAGAATCAGAGCGAGGAATCAGGGAAATATTCAGAAGGGCAAGACAGGCCGCACCGTGTGTTGTGTTCTTTGACGAAATTGACTCTATAGCTCCGACAAGGGGCATGGGAGGAGACAGCATGGTCACAGAGCGCGTCGTATCACAATTGCTCACCGAACTGGACGGCATACAAGCTCTGTCCGGCGTCGTAGTAATTGCTGCAACCAACAGGGCAGACATGATTGACCCGGCACTACTCAGGCCCGGTAGGTTTGACAAGATTGTATTTGTCCCAATGCCAGACAAGGCTGCCAGACAAAGAATCTTGGAGATTCACGCCAAGGGCAAGCCGATGGATCCAGGTGTAGACTTTGCCAAAGTCGCCGAGCTTACAGAAGGATTCAGTGGGGCCGACACAAGCTCTGTTGCAAACACCGCAGTCTCACTTGTCCTTCACGAATACCTGGCAAAATACCCCACTCCTGAAGAGGCAGCCAAGCATGCTTCGGAAGCGCATGTGATGATGCGCCACTTTGAAGAGGCTGTGAAGAAGATAAAGACGCAGAGAGAGGGCAAGCCGGGCGAAAAGCTCACTGTTCCTTACTACAGGTAAGCGAACACCGGTAGTCTTCTTTTTTTCTTCCTTCCTTCTTTTCTTTCTTTTTGTTTTTGTTTCTGTTTTCTTTGGTTGAGCAAAGAATTTTTTGCGACACATACACAAACATATACTCACGCGCAAGTGAGCAAGCAAGCGAACGAAAACTGTCTGAAAAAATTTTTACATGCTGCCCTGAATTGAGTAGGGGGAGGGCAATGTTTTTAAGTTATATGTTTTATGATAACAGCAATTAAAAGAAATTGGTGGAAAATTCACAGGTCCAACTCGTTCAAAAACCAACAACACCTGCTGCACTGAACCGCTTTGTTTCACCGGTTGACATCAATAGACTGGTCACACAGTATGGTACGCCGCTCTACCTTGTTGACGAAGAAACTCTCCATGCGAAAGCAAAAGAGTTGCACAAGGCTTATTCAAAATTCAAAGGTCCCGTCAAGGTGGCATACTCGATCAAGGCAAACTTTTCGCCGGCGGTCATAAAGGCATTCATGAAGGATGGAGTGACTTTTGACCTTACATCTCTGGGCGAACTGCACTTCATCAAGCAATGCAAGGCAGACCCGGAAAATATCATTTACACCAGCGTGACTGAGGAACACGAAGAGTACCTTGAAGTTCTGCAGAGCGGAGTGAGAAGGATTGTTGTCAGCTCGTTCAAGGGCTTGACTAACCTTGCCGAGGCTGCAGAAAAGCTTGGAGTAAAGCCTCTCACCATGATAAGGGTCAACCCCGAAGTCGGCGTCAAGGCCGAAGTGCGCGCCTCGTACAGGAACGGCAAGTTTGGAGTTCCATTCAACGGCGGAACGATTGACAGTGCGGCAAAGATGGTCAAGCACCTTATGGGCAACGAGCTCTTAAAGTTCGAAGGGTTCCATTTCCACCTCGGTTCGCAGATTACCGACTTTTCATGCTACACCCATGCACTGGACAAGATGGATGCGTTCATGACCAAGATGAAGAAGGAGCACCCATCGTTCCACGTGAACACCTTTGACATCGGAGGCGGGACGCCTGTCTTTTACAACGACCCTGTACCGACTCCTGCGCAGATGGCAGAGAACCACGTCGGCAAGCTCAACCAGCTTGCAGAGACGCACGGGATATTCACCCTGATGATAGAGAGTGGCCGGTTCTTGGTTGCCGAGTCCTCGATGCTGGTCTCAAGAATCGTAAACACCAAGGAATACAACGAGCACAAGATCGTGATAGTGGACGCAGGCTACCATATCCTCCTTGATGCAGCACTTCTCAAACAGGAATATCCTCAGGAAGTAGTGCCGATCGTCGATGGCCAGGACAACACTACTGCACTTGCCACTGCTACTACTGCTACTGCTACTGTTACTACCACCGTCAAGAACACGCACCTGGCAGGCAGGCTGTGCGACACGTACGACGTGTTTCCACTGTCAAAGGTCTCGGATCTCACTGGCTCAGAAGTCGGCAGGTACGTGTCGTTCTACAATGTGGGGGCATACTCTGTCGTCTTTAACATGCCCTTCCACTGCCAGACAAAGCCGCCGATAGTCATGAAGGATAGCGACGGCAAATTCAGGCTCGTAAGAAAGGGCACAAGCTACGAACAGCTGTTCGTAGAAGAAGGCGGCGACATCGCCTAACCTCTCCGTCTCCACCTCTTTCTCTTTTCCTTCCTGTTTTTTGCTTGGGAACATTTTTTAAATCAGCCAATAAAAATCTCCACTGAAAACATAATGGCAGCTGCGGCAAGCGGTGGTGATGGCGACATCAGGGCGCACATTTTCGTTACAGGCAAGGTCCAGGGAGTCTACTACCGGCAAAATACGATGGAGACTGCCAAAAGGCTGGGCGTCGCCGGATGGGTGCGTAACCTGCCGGATGGACGAGTGGAAGCAATGCTTGAAGGGGAAGGTGGTGCCGTGAATTCTTTGATAGAATGGTGCAGGAGAGGGCCCGCGAATGCCGTCGTGCAGGATGTGGTCGTGCAATACGAAGAGTTCAAGCGCGAGTTCGCAGACTTTGTGATAATATGACCTGATACGATGCGCATACTTAGAAAAAAACAGGTGGCAGCCCCCTCCCTCCAAGGTTCCCCTTTGCTAATATAGCTAAGGTGTGCAGGGCGCGCTCTCCATGAAAACAAGAAAGAACGGGCAGGCACAGGAAATTATTTTTGTTTCAGCGATGGACCTGCTCTCAGGCAACAACAACAATAACAATATCGATAACAATAATAATGATCAACCTGAACGGGCCGAGCAAGAAGAAGAATTAGTAGCTCCTTCTGCTTTTGCTCCGTCATACAGGTGGCAAAAAGGTGCGGGAGTTCCGGCGATTTCACATCTCAGATTTCCGTTCGAGCTAAAGCCCGACCAAGCGCAGGCAGTGGAGGCATGGATTGGAAATTCATGCAGGGGGTCGGTGATTTACAGCAGCGGAACCGGCAAGACAGAGATTGCCTTCGAGTGTGCAAGAAGGGTCGCTGAAATGAGGGGAAACCGCGGGCGTCTTAACATAGTCATGCTGGTACCTCGGATAGTGCTTGTCGGGCAAAATTGCGCCCGGCTTGCAAGATATGGCATACCGTCAGACGCAATAGGGCGGTACTATGGTGAGCAAAAGGACATCCAAGAGATAACAATATGCACCTACCAGAGCGCAATTGGAAAACCTGACATTGTAAGGCAAGCAGACATGGTAATTCTTGACGAGGTCCACTTGGCCAACCCCTTGTCAAGGACGTACGGAAGGATTTATGATGTAATCTCAAGAGAAACAAAAAAGGCGCTGCTTGGCCTGACGGCCACCATAGACGAAGACGATCCAAAGGCAATGCTGATCCTTTCAATCATGCCTCCTGCCAGAAAGTATCCGATCAGAGACGCCGTGGGCGACGGTCGCCTGGCAAAGCCGGTGGTATTTCCATTGGAAGTCAACCTGACAGAGAAGGAGCAGAAGAACTACGATGAGCACAGCCGGAAGATACGTGCAATATCCGGCAGGTTCAAGAGGTACAACGCGAAGGGCATGATGGAGCTTGCGCGTCAGGGCGGGTTTCCTAGCTGGCAGGCAAGGGCATGGTTCCTAAACGTAAGGAGGAGAAAGGCATTGCTTGCATGCGCGGAGAACAAGCTTGCAAGGGCTGCAGAGGTAATAATGAAAGAGCACCCTGGAGAAAAGGTCATGGTCTTTTCAGAGACGCTCGAGTCGGTGCGCAAACTAAGGCACCTGCTGGCGGGCCACGGAGTGCCAGCCATGATCATCGATGGCAGCATGCAATCGTACCGCCGGCAAAAAATTCTCTCAGAGTGGGGCAGGAAATTCTATCCACTCCTTTCGGTCCATACGCTTGAAATCGGCTTTGATGTGCCAGAAGTAGGCATCGAGATAATCCTTGCAACGACTTCTAACATGAACCAGATAGTGCAGAGGGTGGGGAGGGTCCTTCGAAAGGCGGAGGGAAAAGAGTCCGCATTGATCTACGCCATTTATGTTTCTGACACAAAGGACAGGTTCACACTGGAATCGATAAAGCGTGCAGTGAGCTGAACGAAAAAATGCTCTCACGCCAAAAGTGGTGGGATTAAGGTCCCATTCTTCTTTTTTCCGCCGCTACTGGATCTTTTGGTAGGCTTCGGCTATTTTCTGCTTTGCAGCCTCTGCATCCTGCGGACTTTGAACGGTGAGGCTCAGCGGAGGCGCAGCCCTGCCTGATCTTATCGACAGTACCAGCGAGTTTCCAGCTGCCGCCGGCTCTACATCAAGAAATATCCTAAAGTTCATGGTCTTGGAATAGACCACCCTGTGGGGCCTTACGTCCTCTATCACGTTTTCTCCAAGCGCAAGTACAAAGTTCCTCAGATCCAGCAGCACGGACTTCGCCGGCTCTGCCAGCCTTGCAAGATGAGCCTCAAATGGTATCCTGCTATTGTTGTTGTTGCCGTTACCGCCCTTGCCTGAACCTCCAAACATTTCCATTACAGGCGCCCCGCCCCTCTCAAATCCTTACCCTGACTCCGTTTCTCTTCAAGTATTTTTTCACCTTGTCCACTGTGGACTTTTCATAATGAAATATCGAAGCGGCAAGAGCCGCATCCACATCCGCTTTTTCAAATACCTCAAGCATGTGGCGTGAGCTTCCGCAGCCGCCGGACGCAATGACTGGGATCCTAGTTGACTTGCATATCTCCCTTGTGAGCTCGATGTCGTATCCGTTTTCAGTGCCGTCAGCGTCGATGCTCGTCAGCAGGATTTCGCCGGCGCCGCGGGACTCTACTTCCTTGGCCCACTTTACTGCGTCGATCCCCGTGCCCTCCTTGCCTCCATAGATCCTAACTTCAAACCAGAATTTTTTCTTGCTCTCCTTGTCCCTGAAGAGCGTCTTTGTTCTCTTTTCCTTGCTCATGCTGCCTCCTGGTGCCGCGGCACCATTCTCATCATAGGAATAGTTCCTCTTTGCATCAACTGCAACTACCACGCACTGCTTGCCAAAAATCGACATCAGCTGCGTAATCAGATCCGGGTTCTTGACCGCCGCGGTGTTTATCGACACCTTGTCGGCCCCGCTGAGCAGTATGTCGCGGGCATCTTCGAGTTTCTTGATGCCCCCGCCCACGGTAAAGGGAATGTCTATGACGCTTGCGACATTTCTGACCACACTCTTCATGGTTTCCCTTCCCTGCTGTGAAGCCGTGATGTCTAGGAATACCAGCTCATCTGCGCCCTGTTCGCTGTATTTCTCGGCCAGCTGCACAGGGTCCCCTGCGTCCTTTACTTCAGAAAAGTGAATGCCCTTGACGACTCGTCCATTGTCCACGTCAAGACATGGGATTATCCTCTTTGCCAGCATATGTACTACTATGCGACCGCCTTTGCCTTTTCGACAGATATTCTGCCTTCGTACATGGCCTTGCCAAGGATCACGGAACTGCACCCCACAGATTTTACCCTGATGACATCAACGACGCTAGAGATTCCTCCACTTGCAATTATCCTGGCACCTGGACTTCTTGCAGCCTCTGCCAGAGTCTCCATGTCCGGTCCTTGGAGCGTCCCGTCGCGCTCAACGCTTGTCAGCAAGAACTCTTCAATCCCAATTGACCTGAATTGAGAAATAGCGTCTGCAATCTTTACTCCTGCCGATTCTTTCCAGCCCTTCACCATGACATTGCCCCCTGACTGGTCGATAGAAATAACGACTCTCCCTGCGTTCTTTTTTGCAAGCTTTCTGACCACATCCTGGTCTGTGTACGCCATCGTGCCTATCACTACCCTTGACACCTTTGAGAGCATGGCCTCTGCCGCCTCCTGCGACCTGATGCCTCCGGCAGCCTGCACGGGAATCTTTACAGCTTCTGCTATCCTAAATATTGCGTCAGAGTTGCTGCCTGCCGAAAAGGCCGCATCCAGATCCACTACATGGAGCATGTCAGCACCTGCCGTCTCCCATTTTTTTGCAGTCTCTACCGGGTCATTGCTATATACCACCTTGCTTGCCGCGTCGCCCTTTACCAGCCGGACCACGCTTCCGCCCATGATGTCTATTGCCGGGATTACTTTCATTTCTTATCGTTACCGCTTTTTTCTCCTTCTTCTACTATTACTTCTTCTTCGCACATTTCGATAAAGTTCCTGATCATCACCGCACCCACGTCACCTGACTTTTCCGGATGGAACTGAACCCCGACAAGGTTGCCCTGCTCAATTACGGCAGGGATGTTTACCCCGTACTCTGAAGTCGCAACCACCAGCTTGCGGCTCTTGGGCGCCGCCCTGTACGAGTGAACAAAATAGACCCATGAGCCGTCGGGCACGCCCTTTAGTATCCTGCTTCCGTTTTTTCCCGCCTTTATCGCCAAGTTGTTCCATCCCATGTGCGGTATCTTGACCTTGTTCTTTGGCAGCATGACGACATCTCCATCCAGTATCTTTAGGCCCTCGAGCTTGCCCTCCTCGCTTCGATCAAAGAGCATCTCCATCCCGAGACATATTCCCAATACGGGCATGCCGCCGTCAATAGCCCTGTCAATATGCTTGGAGCCTTTTTCAATCGACCTTATAGCAGGATCAAAGTTCCCCACTCCTGGAAGTACAAGGCCGTCAAACCTCTCTACCTCTTTCAGGTCATGGATTATTTCAACGGCGCCCGCCCCGTTCCTCTCAAGCGCAGACTTGAGGCTAAAGAGGTTGCCTGCACCATAGTCAAATATTGCTATCCTAGCTGCCAGAGGTCACATCGCCCCTTTTGTACTCGGGATGCCTCTTCTCCTCGGGTCAATTTCTACAGCCATCCTCAGGGCGACTGCAAAGGCCTTGACCGCGGCTTCGACCTTGTGGTGGTCGTTGTCTCCATATTCCACAATAACGTGCGTGCAGGCATTGAGGTTCTGGACAAGCGAGCGGCAAAAGTGCTCAAGGTCCTCCCTCGGCACGCCTTCAATGCTATCCCTGCCAAGCTTTAGCTGGACGTTCTGGAACTGCCGCTTTACAAGGTCAATTGTGACAGTGGCCGCAGCTTCGTCCATCGGCACGGTTGCGTGGCCAAATCTCCTGACCCGTGCCCTGTCGCCTAGGGCCTTGTCAATGGTCTGTGCAAGGGCAATGGCGACGTCTTCTGCGAGGTGGTGTACAATGCCATCGCTTGACTTGCCTGACAGCGAAATGTCGATCATGGCATGTTTGCCAATAGCCGTAATCAGGTGATCAATGAAAGAAAGTCCTGTCTTTATACTGGTCTTGCCGCTGCCATCGATATTGACTTCGACTGCCACGGAAGTCTCCTTGGTGACTCTTTCAATCCTGGCCTTTCTTGCAGCGACCAATGTAATAATTTACAGTGCCGTCTGTACTTTATTTAAATTAGTAGGTAGAAATATCCACGAGTGAACGTCCGTTTCTGATTAAATTAACTTAACTTAAGAGCCTATAGTTACACATAGGGAAAACCATCCTTCTACGCCTTGGCGTATATGCTTTCTCATATTGAGTTGAAGTAAACTCAGTGCGGTAACGTCATATCGCGACTTGAGGACTTCCGGACGCACCATCATTATTGCTTAAATTCTTTGTCGATTTCCAAGTCGCCCCACCGTCATTGCTTCTTTTGAGAAGAATCTCAAGATTGCCGGGAGTGACATCGTTCCAGACCACAAATACATTTGAGCCAAAGACGGCAACTTGTGGATTCAAAGAGTCACCAGTATTCTTGCTTAGATTGACGAGGGATTTCCACGTAGCGCCGCTATCAGTGCTGCGCCTAAGGAAAATTTCAAGGGGGCCGGACTCTTGGTGGAACCACACGAGATAGACATTGGAGCCTGATACCGCAAAATCTGGATCGTCTGCGCCGCAGAAAGGACAGAGGTGTGGATTGTTATTGCTCAAGTTGATCGGGGACTTCCAGCTTCCTCCATTGTCAGTGCTGCGCCTAAAGATCAAGTCTCTGGGACCATCGCTTTGGTCAATCCAAGCTACAAATACCTTCGAGCCGGCCACCGCAATTTGTGGACCAGATGAATGTGCATCTTCATTGTTGCTCAGATTAACAATCGGCTTCCACGTTGCACCATTATCTGTGCTTCGACGGAAGAAAACCTCATTGGTCGCCATATCGTCATCCCAAACCACATAGACTTTAGAGTCGGAGACGGCCGCTCTCG
>DATEIL010000200.1:0-5153 GCA_035279085.1 Nitrososphaera sp. | reverse complement strand
CGCTTGCTGAACTGGCTGAAGAAGTAGTAGTAGAGCAGTAGTAGACGAAGAGATTGTAGCGGGCTATATATCGCTCTAGAAAACTCTGATGAAAAACCAAATGAACCATATATTTTACAATCACATTATTGCGCGAGGAGGACTCTTCTAGCTCTGCGCTTTGCTTTCCTTGAGTTCCATGGTATAGCTGTAGTGCATTTCAGTCCCGGGGCTTTTGTTGACCTGGAGGTTCTCTATTGAAACCTTGTTTACATCGGCAATAGCCGCAAGATCGGAGTGAAAAGAGAGGGGGGCGCCTGCTTCATAGATGTCATAGATATCCTCAATTGTCTTTGAGGCCTCTTCACCAAAGATCTCTCCTTCCAGGGAGATCTGCACTGGTTCAGCGCCCTGGTCCTGCAGCCTGTTTCCCGCAGAGCCTGGGACCTGCTGTTCCACAATCTTTCTCTTGTCCTTTATTGATATGGCAAGTATTGTTCGAAGCTTCTGCTGTCGTTCTCCGTCGTCTGTTGACCGCTGGACTAGGTCAACGCTACCGAGCTTTATCTGCACAGTTTGAGGTTAATCCGCATTTCAAGATAAATATTGCGAAGGATGTATGCGTCCTTAGAGTCAGGCGACAGGGGAGAACACGAAAAAAGAAAGAGAGAGCGAGAGCATGAGGGGAAGCGTAGGCGTGAGTGCCTTTTGAAAAGCCTTATCTAGAGCAAATGGCTTCCAGTAACCCTAGCATTTTGTCCTTTGATCAGATGAACAAGAAGAAGGGGGCGGGTCCCGTGGCTGCGGCACCTGCAAAGGCTGCTGCGGCAGCATCGCCAAAGAACATGCCTGCTGGCAAGCCGCCGAGTCAGGCTCCAAAGACCAACCTCCAGGATGTAAAGAAATTTGTCCAATCTTCTTCTGACAAGAAATCCGAAGCGATAGGAAAGGGGGCGGATCTGAAAAAGCCTGCTGTCGAACCAAAGGCGATCCCTACAAAAAAACAGCCCGAAAGCAAGGAGAAACTGCCGGCCACTCCCCAGGTCGGGCTTGACAAACCGGTTCGCAAGGCAAAGGATATTGAGGAAAGCTAGGGCATCCATAGGCCACCCGGGTAGGATGGTGTGGCATGTTCACCACAGCGGCGGGCATAGCAGATCTATAAATTCCAAGCAAAATATTCTTATTCGCACACTCTGAATATGTTTCTGGACACGATTATGGAGTCTGCCGCAGAAAAGAAGGTCACGCTTGACGGGCTCGATCTGGTGCTAAAAAAGACTGACGAGCGCAAGACGCTTATCCATGCAATGAGGTCGCTGAAAAAGCTGGATATGGAGCACAACAGGAGGACTCCAGACCAAAGTTCGGGAAATTCCTTTGAAGGGGGCGGAGGAGAGGACATGGGTCGCCTTGCCACCAGAATAAACGTGGAGGGAGACTTTCTCGGCGAGGGCGCGCATGAAGCAATCGGAGAGTTGCGCAAGAAATACCTCAAGGGTGAGCCTCTTGAGCTGGTGTCAAAACTGTCACTGGAATCCAAGATAAACAAGGTGATGGTAGAGGAACTGACGATTGCAAGTGTAAAAGGGAGCCCCTATCACTTTCAGTATGTCATGAAGTTAGTGGAATACGTGGAGTAATAGTAAGAGGAGTAGGAGCGGCGGTAGTCTGTCAGTAATCAAGGATAGGACCGTAGTTTTTTGTCAATTGTCTAACTGACGCGCGCAAAGCTCGGAAGCTGTTGTTGTATTATGTCCTGCCTTGCAACTCGCAATGGCATCTGTCATAACCTGCTGTGTCAGCTCAAACTTTATCTAATTCGTCGGACTTAGGCTGCACGTTGCTAGCGCATGCTGTAACAAGGCAGGCCAAAAATGGTAATGGCAGCCATTCGGCACCAACGGCCAGCATCCAGCAGCAACATCGCCATCCTGCCGTATCAACAACACCGCATCAGGGGCAACACAAAACCCCTTTTAATGCCGGCTCGCACAATCCGACCACACCGGGCGAAGGGGCAGGTACCGGATCTGCACCGGATCCGCCACCTTACCTTTCCAGCATTTCCAACGTTGCTGGTTCTCTGCACAAAAGCGATCCTGGTGTGCCAAGGGTGGGAGTTCAGGTTCAGAGCACCATTCGCGCAGACGGCTTGCGGATACCGGAATATACCCGGCAGTCAGGCAGGGCGCTGCCGCCACAGGTGAGCGATTCTCCAAAGCAAGCAGAGATCAGGACATCATCATCCGTTGCACAGGAGAGCCATGATCAACATTCTCATTGTCGTCATTCTCATTTTCCGCCGTCCCCTGCAGCAACCGTTCCCCACAATCTAGCACGCCTGAGCGGCGTACAGAACAGCGCCAAGGTGTCTGCGCCGGGCGACTCCTCAGAACTTGAAGCGCGGGCAATAGCCAGAGAGGTTATGGACACGACAGCAGTCGCCATCCCATCAACTAGAGGATCCGGCAAAGGCTCCCGACGCAATGCTGCAAGCGTTTCCATGCATGAACACGGCCAAGAGATTGCCCTTGATGAAGAAGAAAGAGGGGGAGGAAAAGGAGGCAGCAGGTTTGGCGAACCAGAGGGGCGCATCAGTCACAATACGCTGCAGATGCCAGGCAGCATAGATGCTGGAGTACCGCTTACAGGCACGGCGCTAGAGTTCATGGAGTCACGCTTTAGCACGGGCCTGGGCCACGTCCGGATCCATACAGGAGAAAATTCAGAGCGGCTTGCCAGACGACTAAGTGCCCGCGCCTTTACCGTCGGAAGCCACATCTTTTTTGGAAGGGGCCAGTTTCAGCCGTACAGCCATGCAGGTCAGGAATTGCTTGCACACGAGATTACCCATACCTTTCAGCAGGGCGGAACGGTAAGGCGCAGCGAGGAGGAAGGAGAGGAAGACAGGGGAGGCCTGATTGGCGAGGCGCTTGACTTTATCGCCGAAAAGGCGAACCTCATACCCGGCTTTAGGATGTTCACAATCATCCTGGGCGTAAACCCGGTCAACATGAGCAGCATCGAGCGCAGCCCAGGTAACATCATGCGGGCCCTCATTGAGTTTATCCCCGGTGGCGCCCTGATCACACAGGCACTTGACAATCACGGAATATTTGACAAGGTGTCTGACTGGGTAGGACAGCAGGTCGACACCCTCGGTATGGTTGGAAGCTCCATAAAGCACGCGCTGATGTCATTTCTGGACTCTTTAAGCTGGGACGACCTGCTTGACCCGTGGGACGCCTGGGAGCGGGCCAAGAGCATCTTTACAGAGCCCATAGACAGGATTATCGAATTTGCCAAGGGCCTTGTAACCGACATTGTCAAATTCATAAAGGATGCCATACTGATGCCAATCGCAGAGCTTGCCCAGGGAACGCCGGGATGGGACCTGCTGATTGCAGTTCTGGGCGAGAACCCGATAACCGGTGAAGAAGTCGCACGGGACGCAAACACCCTCATCGGCGGGTTCATGAAACTGATTGGCAAGGAGGACGTCTGGGAAAACATGCAAAAGGCAAATGCGGTTGGGCGTGCATGGGCCTGGTTCCAGGGCGCGATGGCGGCGCTGATAGGCTTTGTTCAGCAGATCCCCACGATGGTTATAAACGCGTTTGAATCGCTGACACTTGAAGACATAATCCTGGTGCCCAACGCCTTTATCAAAGTGGGCGCCGTCTTTGCAAACTTTATCGGCGACTTTATTTCTTGGGCCGGCGAAGCCGTCTGGAACTTGTTGGAGATTATTTTTGATGTGGTGAGCCCCGGCGCCCTCTCTTACATCAAGCGCACCGGAGCCGCCCTGAGAAGCATTCTGGAGAACCCGCTGCCCTTTGTAGGCAACCTCGTAAAAGCTGCAAAACAGGGATTTCAGAATTTTGGCTCCCACTTTGTAGAGCACCTCAAGGCGGGCATGATAAACTGGCTGACGGGCTCGCTGCCCGGCGTGTACATCCCCCAGGCATTCTCGCTCGGCGAGATAGTAAAGTTTGTCTTTTCCGTGCTGGGCCTCAGCTGGCAGAATGTGCGCCAAAAGCTCGTAAAGGTGGTTGGAGAGCCGGCGGTAAAGGCGATGGAGACTGGCTTTGACATCGTAGTAACTCTGGTTACCCAGGGGCCGGCGGCTGCGTGGGACAAGATAAAGGAACAGCTTTCAAACCTCAAGGACATGGTAATCAGCGGCATCATAGACCTGGTGGTGGATGCCGTAGTCAAGAAGGCGATACCAAAGCTCATTGCCATGTTTATCCCAGGGGCCGGCTTCATCTCTGCGATAATCTCAATCTACGATACCGTAATGGTATTTGTCAACAAGCTATCAAAGATTGCCGAGGTAGTCACGGGCTTTATCAATTCCATAGTCGCCATTGCCAGCGGAGATATTGGCGGAGCTGCGAGCCGTGTGGAAAGCATACTTGCCGGCATACTGTCGCTTGCAATCAACTTCCTGGCAGGCTTTGCGGGCCTTGGCAAGATTGCGGACAAGATAATGGGCGTGATAAACAAAGTCCGCGTCCATGTGGACAAGGGCCTGGATGCCCTGATTGGCTGGATAGTAAAGATGGCCAAGACAATGTTTGCAAAGGCGTTTGGGAAGGAGGATGAGGATAAGAAGAATACGAAAAAGCCTGCTGCAGAAAATAAGGAAGAAGGAGCGTCAGGACTAGTAGACGAAAGAACTGCGGAGCAGAAAAAGATCGATGTTGAAAATGCAATATCTGACAGTGAAAAACTGCTGTCAGACGCCAGCATTTCTGCGAAAGAGCTGGAGGAAGCGCTCCCCACCATCAAGACCAAGTACCGCCTGAAATCCCTGAATATCGTGGTAGACGAGACCACCGACGAAGGGCAGCTGCTGCATGTGCATGCAGAGATTAACCCCAAGGGCGACAGCAAGAAAACATTGAAGAAGGCCGATGGAAAGGAGACGGTGCAGATAGACTCATTTGGTTCAAGGCCGGCGTGGAGGCCCAGCACAAAAGACGAGTTGAGCGTCCAGAAGGGAGAGGACAGGAGACACATCGATGCGTGGCAGGTCCTCCACGAGCGCCTAAAGATGTCGCTGAACGGAAAGCCGTTCAAAAAGGCAGCCGAGATACTGAAGAGGATTGGGACCATTGGCAGGATGAGGAAGGGGCCGTACGTCGCCAGTGAAATGACAAACGAAG
>DATEIL010000199.1:0-14327 GCA_035279085.1 Nitrososphaera sp. | reverse complement strand
ACAAAGGCTAATTTCTGAATGTGGGCCGAGATATTGCAAACGAACTGCGGATAAGGCACGTGCAAAAGCTCCAGTACGAGACCGTCCTGGTCCTCCAGGGCGGAGGGTCTCTTGGGGCGTATGAATGCGGAGTGTTCAAGACGCTGCACAGTCACGTCATCAAGTTTGACATTGTGTCGGGTACCTCCATCGGGGCGGTAAACGCAGGCATGATAGCGGGGCCCAAGGGCGCCGGCGACCCGGCGGAAAACCTTGAGGCGTTCTGGCTCGACGTAGCTGAAACTGTGGCGCCGTTTCCAATGGGTGACATGGCCCGCGCAATGGCGGCATCGTACTACTCTGCTGTGTACGGAAACTCGCGGGCGTTTCTGCCTACGTGGCACCTCCCAAACGCTGATGCCACGATGATGCAGCCCTTTCTCCCATTCACATTTGGCTTTCAAAAGCCGTACGCCTACGAGCTGGATCCGCTGAAAAAAACCCTGGCGCGGTACATCGACTTTGAAAAGCTAAATGATCCTGCAAAAAGGGCCGCCAGGCTGGTAGTCACGTGCACTGACCTCAAGGCAAGCGAGCCTGTGGTGTTTGACAGCGCCAGCACAAAAATGACTGCAGACCACCTTGTCGCCTGCGCCAGCTTTCCCCTCTATGGCATTGCATGGACCGAAATAGACGGCAAGTACCTGTGGGACGGCGCGCTCTTGAGCAACACGCCGCTGAGGGAAGTAATCGACGTGTCGCCCAAGCACGACAAGCAGGTATACATCGTAAACCTTTTCCCGCACAGGCAGGAGCAGCTGCCGGAAAACATGCTCGACTCGTGGCACAAGGCAAGGGACATCATGCATACCGACCGGACCGACCACAATGTCCGGATGTCCGAGGTGATATCGCGCTACCTGCTGATACTCAAAGAAATGCATGATATGTTGAGCAACGTGGAGCTCAAAGGCGACGTGAAAGACAGGTTTCTAAAGCTTGAAAAAGAGTATCACAAGCTGGCAGGCCTGCGGGGAGCAATAATTGACGACATTATAAGGATAGAGAGGTCGGAGGACATCCACTACCTGTTTGAAGACGCCGACTTTTCCATTGCCACGATTAAAAAGCTGATACGGCAGGGTGAGGATGACACGGAGGAGGCACTGAAAAAGCACAAAAGCGACGTCAAGAAGCGGGGCAGGTAAGATCTGGAATAGATTTGGAACAAAGTATTAATGCAAAATTTGGCCATTTTGAATTGAATGGTGGCAGGAGTCGAGACAAGCGTCATTGTATCTGCACTGGCCGGAGCAGGCTCATTCTTCTCTCCGTGCATACTCCCCATTATCCCGGCGTTTGTCTCGTACCTTTCCGGGACTACGCTTAGCGAGATCCAGAGCTCGCAGAGCTCCGCTGCCCCATCCCCTAACACTACCAATGCTGCCGCCGGCCAGTCAGTCACCGTTCGCCGGTCGGTAAGGCTCAACATATTCTTGAACACGGTCTACTTTGTCCTTGGCTTTTCGCTTGTATTTGCAGTCCTTGGAGTAATCCTGAACAGCTTTTTGGCAAACGTGGGAACCGGCTTTCAGAGCACGCTCCAGTCGATAGGCGGAGTGGTGATAATCGGCTTTGGCGCGTACCTCCTTTTGTCCACAAAGCTCCGAATCCTCAACTTTGAAAAGAGGATGACCAACCTTCCAAAATTCAAGACCACCTACATCACTTCGTTTGTGTTTGGAGCGGCCTTTGCCTCCGGCTGGACTCCGTGCGTGGGTCCGATCCTAGGGACCACGCTTACACTGGCCGCCACATCGCCGGGCGCCGCATACAACTCGCTTCTGGCCTACTCGCTGGGCCTTGGCGTGCCGTTTCTGATAACAGGCGCATTCTTCTCACAGGCGACGCACCTAATCCGGAAAATGGTCAAACACCTGAAGTACTTTAACCCGATAATGGGCGGGATACTGATTGTCCTTGGCATACTGGTCTTTACAAACCAGCTTAGCATAATTGGCAACTTTCCACTTGCAAACGAAATAATCAACTTGGAGAGGGGCGTCGGATCACCATGAACACCGACAACTTGAGCGCCCTTGCAGTCGGGATCGGGGTAGTCGCGCTAATAGCCGGCTTTGGGATTTATTTCAACAGCCCCGATCTTAACAAGGCATCAAGCCAGCAGCAGGGAGATGCTTTTGTGCCTGCTGCAGTAGTGCAGGAGAACGGCACCATAACCAAGGTTCAGATAGACAAGTCGCAGTTCCGGCTCGCGCCAGAGCTTGCGCAGATTAGTGGCGAGATAAACACCAACAGCGCCGGCCCGATCAAGCTTGCAGACCTCAAAGGAAAAGTGGTGCTGGTCGACTTTTGGACATACAGCTGCATTAACTGCATCAGGACCATCCCGTACCTGAATGCCTGGTATGACAAATACGCGGATAAGGGGCTTGTAATAGTGGGTGTGCACACGCCAGAATTTGAGTTTGAAAAGAATTACGACAATGTCAAGGCGGCAGTCGATAAATTCGGCATAAAGTACCCTGTGGTGCAGGACAATGACAGGGGCACATGGAACGCATTTTCGAACAGGTACTGGCCGCATAAATACCTGATTGACGACGAGGGGTACATACGCTACGACCACATCGGCGAAGGCTCGTACGCAGAGACTGAAAAAATCATACAGTCGCTCCTTGCAGAACGCGCGGCAAACGCAGGCCAGACCATCAACATTGACGGCTCGATCAGCCAGCCCGACTCTGCGCAGAGCGTCGAGTTTGGAAAAATCCGGACGCCGGAGCTCTACTTTGGATACCAGTTTGCCAGGGCAAAGCTTGGCAACCCTGAAGGCTTTAGGCCCGGCACAGCCATGAACTACAGCATATCCTCAGAGGATCAGCAGGCGCTGCTGCCAAACACCATCTACTTGTCAGGCATATGGAAGAACAATCCTGACTCTATGGAGCTTCAGGGCGATTCCGGCAAGATAGTGCTGACGTACTCGGCAAAGTCGGTCAACATTGTAGCCGGAGGCAAGGGCGAGCTTCACATCGCTGAAAATAATGGTAGCACCAGCAGTAGTAGTAGCAATAGCAGCAATAATGGAAGGGGAACGGACGTTTCGGACACGGGCCAGCTGGACGTGGACGGACAGAGGCTATACAACGTCGCCATGCATGACGACTATGGCACCCGGACTCTGGAAATAACGGCCACCGGCAAGGGCTTCCAGATATACACCTTCACATTTGGCTAAAGCTTGGCCCGCCCCAGGCTGTGCTGGCAGAAAATCGGCAATTTACAGGCAAGGGTATTGCCAGCTAGCAATTGCCATTTTTGGGCATAATCCGCCGCATACGAGCGCGTTCCTTAAGTCTAAAATGCACAGAATAATGGCCCAAAGGGGAGAGCATTGGAAGCTTTCCCGAGCATCCCGTTCTCCCTTGGCGGCACCGTCAGGAAACTGGTGGTGTCGCTACTCTCCCCTTTGACCAATTAATGCAATCCTGACAATTCTTGCTGACCATATTGTCAACTCGGAGCCGGAGGATAGCAGAGGCGCTACAAAGAATTATTCTGGTAGATCATACCACAAAATCCTTTATCGCCAAAGGCGCAGATGCGAGCGGTTGCAATAACAGCAGCCGCTGCCAGACCAAAAAGCAAGTAGCAAGTGCCGACCGCCGTCCTGTTGCAGAGACTTACCGCATATACATACATGCACACACGCATACCACGCTTCGTATCCCCCACTCGCACACACGCATACATGCACACACTTTATTCCTGCAACGGCGGCTTTTTCTTCTTCTTTTCTTACTTCGTCTTCCTTTATTCTTCTTCTTTCTTCTTGAAACCGAAATAACACGAATGGCACAGAGTCTTGCCATAGATAACGCCGGGGTTGCCGCAGTTTTCGCAGGCCTTGTCGTGGTCTATGGTGGAGTCTAGAGACTTGGCTTTCTGCAGGCACTTGCCGCAAATTGGGGCCTCCAGATTGTAGCTAGACAGGAAGCCCTGCCCACACTGGGTGCATTTGAGGCTGTACATCTTGCCTTTTGGTTTCCAGCGATTGAATAGTCCCACGGACGATTAATAACGGAGCGGAATAATCAATGTATCGCCATGATGGCCCTTTGAGCCTGTAATCCAAAGCCTCTGGAATTAGCGGCGGCAGTTCTTGCTTGCTAGCTAGCAATGTCATGCCGGTCAAAATATGTGACACCACACAAGAAGTCCTCGTTTCTGCAATTGTGGATTCAATTAATCCAAAATATATCGACAAGGACAATTCAAGACCGTGTCGCGGAAGTGATATGAGCCATGTGCCATATGCCATGTGGCGTGTAAGCGCAAGCAACTTTTTGCTTCTTCATCATCATTATTGTCATTATTAACATCATCAACAACGACCAAAATGATACACTGGCCAACGAACAACAACAATGCCGGAAAGCCGAGGCAAAAAATTTATTGTTTATCAAAAGCAAAGTTGTCTCGAGTGCTATTCCTATTACGTGTCCGGCTTTCATGAATAATAATAATTATTATTATCATATTCCACCCTCTTGGCACGGACTGCTGACAAATCCGGCACGATAGATATACTGATATAGCAAGAACTGCCGCTGAAGAAACGGAAAAAGAATTGTCTGACACTAGCCAGCTTCTCGTACGCAGGATAAGAGACGGCACGGTGATAGACCACATTGAATCTGGCAAGGCACTGTTTGTGCTGCAGGCCCTCAACATCACGGGCAAGGAGGGAAATGTCATCACAGTGGCACTCAACGTTCCAAGCAGCAAGCACAGCAAGAAGGACATTATCAAGGTTGAGAACAGGTTCCTGGAAATCGGCGAGACAAACAAACTTGCCCTGATTGCCCCCCGAGCTACCATCAACATCATCCGAGACTACAAGCTGGTGGAAAAGCGCAAGGTGCAGCTACCCGATACAATAGTCGGCATTTTCAAGTGTCCGAACCTCAAATGCATCACAAACAGCGGTGAAGAAATAATGTCCTCAATTGACATAATTGACAAGGAAAAAGTTGTGCTAAAGTGCAGATATTGCGGAAGAGCAATGTCTACAGACGAGCTGGTTTTTTAGCGGATCTTTACAGGTCTGTTGATTCTCACAGACTTTTTCCATTCCACGTTGCTTTTTGGCAGCCTCGTCATCGCAAAGTGGAACAGGATAAGTGGCGCAAATGCAGCCGCCGTGACTCCAGCAAGCATGTAATTTCCAAGGTACAGCATGTACAGCGCAATGCCTGCGCCGGTCATTATTTCAATCCAAGTGCATGTGCACAGTTGAAGTGCAATATTCCGGAGGCTCACTGCCACATCTATGTCCCTCTCTAGTATTAGCGCAATTCCAGTATTTCACTCAATCGGCTCATGATGGACCTGCATACAAAGATTTCAACAAAAACTTCAGCATTATCACAATAGTTGATACATTCGGCTTCTAGGAATAAAACATACCATGAAAGCAAAGCATTGATCAACTTTTTATAGTTCGCAGCTGTATCATAATTCTATCCTCAAGCTGAGGGTGAAAAACATGACTGGCGAACTTGCAAACATGACCGTGATGGGGCTAATTGTCGGGCTTGTAGTCCTAGTTTCCATTGTGCTGATGGCAATTGTAGGGGGATCTCATGTATTTGACTAGGCCGTAATGAGATCCACAATATGCATATATAGAATAGAAAGAGATGGTTGGAGGACGAGGACTGAGTTACTCAACATAGGGTTACTACTGGGTTCCTTCAGTTTTTGGCACGTTGGCAAACTTTTTGGCCAGCTTGTAGCCAAATCCCATCGCGACAAACAGCGTAATGAGGCCAGCGGCTAGAGTCATGAAAATTTCTGCCTTTATGACATAATGCATAATGAGAGTCACCGCTACTGCCGGCACCGCTATTATCACTGCAAGAAGCGTGCTTATCGCGTAGACCCTGCCGACTGTGACTTTTGGCTTGCCTTCTTTGGGAGGGGCAGACACACTGAAATTTCACAGCACCAGAACCGATTTAAGCGTTTATGGAAGGCAATTGAAAAGATTTGCCGGTGCGAGAAATCCTTTCAAAAAGAACGAGGAATAGAAAATTCAGAGTGAGAGAGTGAGTATGTGTATATGTGTATGCGCGTATATCAGTCAGTGAGTGCGAGTGACTATTGATTAACGACCGAATTTTGGTCAGAGCTCCACTTTGAATTCGGCACCTTTTTCATCCATTCGATATAGAGGTCTTGGAACTTTAGTCGCTCCTTGAAATTTTGCTCCTTGATCTCTTCCAGCTCTTTGAGGTTGATTTCAGGAAGCTTTTTCATGCCAGATACCTGTTGAACATGTCATGCTTATCAAGCTTTATCAGGAATTCCCTGAACAGGTCTTCGTCAAGATTCTCTCTGAATAGCCTGTATAGGTGCCTTGCATCCTCTATATCCTTTGTACTTCCCAAGAAAAGCTTGTAGGGGATTTGCAGCTCAAGTGGGGAAATCCAAAGTTTCCTGCCATTAAGAACCACCTGCCGTCCATTCTGGAGGGCCCATGTGTCGAGCTCGGTTGCCTTTGGGAACATGACCTCTATGTTTGGCAGGAATTGCCCTCTCCTTGCAAATCTTGTAGAAATGCGCTGTGTCAAATAGTCGTCATATGCATTTCTGGGGTTGTGTGGTATGAGGCAGTGAAAATCTTTCTCAATTTCTGCCCATAGGACAATAAATTGATCATATGGCATCCTTTCAACTATCAGGTCTATATCTTCCGATGACCTGCTTCGTCCAAAAAGGATGGCGAGATAGCCTGATACCAGCACATATTTTACTGAAAGCCTGTCCAGTATTGATACAAAGTCTATTACCAGTCTGTCCAGTTCGTTCAGTTCTTTATCTAGCTCGAGCCGGCCCTCAGACAGGTCTATCTTCACCATTCTGTCTTGTTCACGCAGTGTATTGTATATTCTCACCGCCTTTTTGATTGATATTTAGTCTTGGCAGACCCTGAAAAAGAGAAACTCTTTTCGTAGTAAAGGGTAGAAGACAACAGATCGCAAGAGCAGAAAAGAAGAAGGAGAGATAGGGTAGAAACTAGACGCCCATCTGGTGCTTGTAGTAATTGGCCAGCTTTGAGTGCCTGATACGCTCGCCCATATCGGTCGCGCAATTCATCTTGTTCATGTGCGTTCTGTACTGGTAAAGGTCGCACATGCAGACACCAGTCACAGGCTTGTACTTTGTCCTCGAGATCTCGTGCTTTTTATAGTTTGAGTAAAGGATCGGGATCCTTGTCAGTCCAATGCTTGCCAGAATGCCGCCAATCGTCGCGTACAGAGCAACTGCCGGTGACAGAAGCAACAGCGGCAGCACTACCGACGCCACTACACCCACAGAAGTAGCTACCACTGAAAGCCTGGCCCACCTGTCAAGGGGTGCAACTTCCTTCTCGAACTGGTCAATCAGCATCTCCAGCTTGCCGTCCAGCTTGGTATTGACATCAAGCGACGTTACTTGCATTTGACATAGAATCGTGCATCTTGCTAATTAAGTTTTACATCGGACAAGTTATTTTGGCTATTCTTCCATCGCTTTTGTTGGAGATTGTAAATATTACAAAGGTACCGAAAATTGTTAAGCGATATAAACCGGGGTAAACATCAATTCTGATTCTAAATGTCCAGTTTATTTGAATAATAGGTTAGAATCATAAAAATTTTTACTGTTCTGCTACCTGACATAATTTCTTAGAATTATGTTAATAGTGGTTGTACGTTTTGACATGTCAATATTAATATTGAATTTGTCGCGAATTAATCTCGATGTCCAAGGCCCCGCTAAGATTCCAGAGTCAGAGACTAGATCAGCTCCCCGCAGACATTCTCATAAAGGGAGGATGGGTGAGTACAGCCATGGCCCTGATTTTGACGCTCCCTCCGCTTGGGCTGTTCGTAGGCTTGCTTGAGATACACAGCGTAAATGTCGGAATCGCAGCAGGCGTGAGTTTTGGGATCCACTTTGCACTATTGGCCTTTTCTCGAAGGATATCAAAGGCAATAGGCTCACTCTTTGACTGAGAGCCACAAGATATCTTCACTCCTATTCATCATTTTATTTTCAATTTCTAGTCGAAGCCTGGAAAAAAATTGGCGCGGTAAATGCTGTCAAACATATACATATCCTTGTTTATAAAAAATAAAGAAAAAAAGAGGAAAGAAAGGGTTTTTTACGACTTAGCTTGGTGGAGACGCCACATCAAGCGGGTCAACGTACAGGGCTGATCCACTTACCAGGGCCGGACATGAGGATGTTGGTTCGCCTGGGGTTATTTCCACTGTGGCGACGAATTCCAAGTCGTCCTCGTCAGTTCCCTGCAGCACGGCCTTGTGACCGTATATCTTTGCCTTGCCGTCGTCATTGGCCGTTGTTAAACAGGCAAAGTGGCTACCAGCATCTGTTGATGCGGTGAAACCGTGTGCATGCCAGTCGTCTGCGCCATTTCCTTCGTTGCTGTCGCTGAATGTAGCGTGGCTTGCAATTGCATACGCACTTCCGTCAGTGAAAAAGTAGACATATGCAAACGCCGGCGATGTCGGTGTTGACCTGGTCCCTCCAGCTTCGCCTGTGACCTTGATAAATGGATTGTCTTGGCCGTTAAAACTGGCCTGTCTGATGTCAAAGTCTGAATTGGGTGTATCGCCTTTGGGGTCGGTAATGTTTGTCACCGCATAGGCCGCCGGCAGTACCATGACTGCGGCAATCGCTGCAGCTACCAGAAAAATGGTTTTCATTATGTTCTGGTTGAAAGACCTATATTTATCAAATGTGGGGTAACCTTTTATATTTCGATATAGGACTTTCCTACGTACCTGCTGGCTGTTTGTTCCCTGCTCTCAACTTTGTTATCGCCTCGCTAAGAAAGACGTGCTTCCTCAAGACTTTGGTTGGCTGCGGACTACCTCTGATGGCCTCCAAGACCTCGTCAAATGGCTAATTTCAGGATAAGTTTGTGCGTTCTGAAACATAGAACGGAACGAAAGGACCGTTCTGAAACATAGTTTTACGTAAGGAGAGACATATCCGAAAGGCAGCAAGAAAGATGTCATCATCACCATACACGAAAGAAACAAAGTTCGCTGTCCTGACAGGCATCCTTGCGCTGGGGATCTTTGCAGCTGTCTACAGCAGCACGCAGATGCTCAACGCAGTTGCCCAGACAACAAGCGAGCCACCACAATCAAACGCCAGCGGCACAACAGCAGCAGGAGTCAACGCCGAAGATGGGGCGGCAGTGCCTATAACGGCGCCGTACTACTACCCCAACCATGCAGGAACAACCTCGACCGTATCAACTTCAGGTTCGGCAACGACCAAGGTCCAGCCGGACAAGTTCTCCGTGACTGTCGGCGTAGAAACAAACGGCACGACGGCAGAGGAGGCGGCAGACAAAAATTCAGACTTGATGGACCGGGTAATTGCGGCACTAAAGGAACTAGGAATTTCTGACGACCAGATAAGCACGAGCAACTACAGCGTTTATCCAGTCTACTCTACTGTGATAAAGGACGTAAACGCTTGCAGGGTGATGGAAGGCTACCCTATTCCGCCAGAGTGCTATTCTGACCAGACCATAGTTGCCTACAAGGCAGTAAACAGCGTGACCGTGACGCTTGACACTGACAATGGCGACGTTGACGCGGGCGAGGTTATCGATACTGCAATTGAAGCAGGAGCAAACAACGTCAACGGAGTATACTTCTTTATCTCGCAAGAGAGACAGAATGAAGTCCGCGACAGCCTGATCACAGATGCGATTGACAGCGCAAGGCACAGGGCCGACATTGCAGCAGACGCAGTAGGCATGGAGGTAACCGGAGTCCAGTCAATCAACCTCAATGACATATACTTCCCGATCTTTAGCAGGGGACTTGCAGAGCCAGCAGTATCAGACTCGATTTCGGCAAGACCTACTCCGATAATGCCCGGCGAGCAGGAAATAACCAACACAGTAAACGTGGTCTTTAGAATCGGCAATGGAAATATTGACGAGACGAGCAGTGGCAACAGCAGCAGTAGCGGATTTGGGCAGAGAGAAGCCGCAATGACCTTCCTGCTTGAAAAACTGCCAGAGCTTGGGATCCAGATCAACGATGAGATGGACATCGTCATGGACATGATAACTCACATCAGCGAGACTGAATACCACGCCGACTTTTCGGTAGTCGACACGAGCCAGCAAGTACACGACGGACACATCGAAGTAGTTAACGGAGAAGTGACGGTAGCGGAATTGGATGGAGAGTCCATCCTCTAAAAAGCGCCCGCTCTCTTCTCTTTCCTTCCTTTTTTCTGGAAAAACATGATATTATGGTTTAGTGGAGAATAGTCAGTCAGATGGCAACAAACTTTTCAACTTATGGAATGGTCGGAGTTGGCATTGCAGCGGCCATCGGATTTGTATTTGCACTTTCGTTTTTCGGCGGTAATAGTAATAATAACAACAATAATGGCGGTGGAGTAGTTGACGACGGCCAGCTGTTGCAGCAGCAGAAGAGTACGCCTGCTGATCAGCAGAGGGCTGCAGAGCCGCCTACTGCAGATCGACAAGAGCAAGGAGGTGAGGCATCATTGTTTGCAAAGAATAATGGTTCAGAAGAGATGACGGCTAATTCGGAACCCGCAGGAAGTATCAACAGCAGCATGATGCAGGCAGATATCCGACCTACTTTAGGCTCCGTTGCGGCGCTTGATGCAAAGAACAGGGAAGTCATTGGTGAGGTGAAGGCTGGAATGGAATTTCAAGTGGGCAAGCCGGTACTCGTCCAAGTCAGCTTTTCAAATGACAATGAAGCAATCTCATACGACGACTTTATTACAATCACAATTAGGAGCGGCAGCGCTGGCACTGATCTATCCTCGGTAGTAGAAGAGCCGTATGAGGATTCAACCACCATGCAAGGGGCAATTCCTGGATACAATAGTGTAGTCCTTGAGCTATATTGGGTTCCTCAGAGTGCCGATGACTATAATCTCCTGATATTTTCGACAAAGTCAGGAGAGCTGGCATCATCTGACACAATCGAGCCGGTATCGGTCATTCCAATCAAAGGAGTGAGATAAAACCCTGGCTGGAGATATGATTAAGTATTCATTTAGCGCATAGGGATGTGAAGAAGCCAAATGGTCGATAGGGCACGCTTGGCCGTGACAAAGTGGATACCGTATAGTTCTGTTGGAGCGGCAATATCGTTTGTGGTCGGGTTTGTGTTCAACCTACCGCCACCACAGGTGATAGTGTCGGCTGCAATGACTGCTACGCTTATCTTTACCGGACTGGCAATGCAGTCATACGGCAGAGAGAAAGAGCAACAACAGCAGCAGGGGAAGACGCAAGTCTAACTAATTTTTTCCATTTTATTTCACACATACCTCACAGCATGAGGAAAAAAGAAGCACGCATTTAGCCACTGTGCTTCTTCTTTCTTTCAATGGTCGCAGTGCTGATATCCATGCTGCGCCAGATTACATCGTATCCAAGCTTTTCCACGAGCTCCGCATGACAGGCTTCAGGGATATCATTCTCTGAAAGAATTGCGCATACCTTGGCAAACGACTTGACACCTGTTAGCAGTGGTTCCAGTTTTTTGGCCTTGGATTTTGAAACAAGGTACGAGTAATGCTGTTGCCTTCCTCCCCCTCCACTACTGCTTAGAGGAATATAGCGATCACTATAATCTCTTAATACGATTTTAGATATTACCTCAATTGGAACATGCTGTTGATATTTCTCTGCAAGATCCCTGAGTGAAATAATGTCCTTTGAACAGTCAATTTCTATCCTCAGGTTAGGGTCGCTGGTTTTTCTATCAATCATTTCTTTATCAAGGGCCTTTAGATAATCAAGAATATGCCTGATGGGGACAGAGTCGTTCTTGTAAAATATTAGCCTGTCAACAGGAATGTAAGATGATGATGCAAAGCTCATTGTGGTCGATGATGATGCTGCTGAAGTGGGAGTGGATAGCTTTGCACCGGCAAGTTCTTCGTTTATTGCTATAAAGAGATCCACTTCTTTTCCTTCCGCTGTTGTACCGGCGGTAGTATTATCATTATTATTGGTGATGCTTGCTCTGCTCATAACCTGCTCTATCTTTTGCAGTTTTCTTTGCAGATACTCTGGCGTCCAGAAACCGACGATTTCCAGATACACCCTCCTGCCATACTTTTCAAACATGAAATCGGGAATGAATGCCCTACCATCAGCAAGTACCAAAGGATCTGGCTCCCTCACCAGCGTCCAGCCACTTGAGTCACCTGCTACCTCGTTGAACCTGCGAGCAAATTTTTCCTCCACCAAGCTATCAAAGGAGGAGAGAGGAGAAGAAGAGAATGATGCCGAGGAGGGTGCTGCCGGCCCGGTATTTCTTGTACCGCCACCCGTGGCAGTAGCGGTAGCAGTTGTAGCAGTACCACGGTAAAAAGGATCTGCTAAATACAGCGGAGCCTGTTCATTGGAGATTTTGAATTGGTATAATTTCTTTCCCTGCATCATGGTTTTTCTCAGGATCCAGGCGTCAATTTGCCAGTCAACAGAGCCCACTTTTGTCGGGAGCACTATTGATGGGAGAAGCTTGGCAAGTGATGTGCCATACCTGTCAGTTAATTTAAAGAGGCTAAGCGGCCCCTCAAGGGAGCAAACCAAGGAGCTTGTGCTGCTGATGTTATTACTCTCATCATCATAATTATTGTCGTCATGGCGGTCAGCTCTGTCATATTTCTTTTCTTGTCCCTCCTGCCTCTCCACAGCGCGGTTCTCCATGTAATACATCAGCCCAAGCCTCTTTACATTTCTCAATATGCGCTTCCAATTAGTTCCCCCGGAAATGCGGAACTCCATCTTTGTCGCGTTGAAAAGCAGGGTCTGCATGAGCGATAAGTTGTACCAGCCGACAAGAGTTTTAGCGTCAATTGCATCAAAATGTTCAAAAATTAGGTTGTCATCCAGATCACTCCACATTGCCCTTTTGATGTCATCTGAAGAGGAAGTAGGTACACGCAGCTTTTCAGAAATAGAATTGACTATGCTGTCTCGCTCGAACTCTGTTAGTGCAAATCCCCTCCTGGACGACTCTTCAAATAGCATTCTTCTTACCTCAATTGGGTCCACAGTCAAGGAGGAGATTGTGGTATTAGCAGCTGTAGTAGTAATGGCGGTGGTAACAATGCCATTCTCTGGATGCGCTGCCGCATCGTAGATGGTCTTGCTGTTATTGCTATCATCCCTGACATACGAATTGGCACTAAAGACGCATCTTCTCTCAAGAAGAGCGCAAAAGCCACGTACGAGCTTATAGTCATTTTGGGCAGATTCTATTGAAGATATTCTGTCATAAAGCTCTGATTTTTTTTCATGCGATATACATGATGATTTGAATTCCTCCAGTACGCGCTCTGCTAATTCTAGTTCGTCATCCCGCACGCAGAATAGGGGCATAATTGCGCCTTTTCTTACTGTAACCCTGAGTAATGGAGCCGCTAACATGTCCTATTCATACCGCGGTGGTGGTACTCTGCTGCGGATGATGATGACAATTCTCCTTGCTCTTGCCAATCCATATCCCCCCTATTATCGACTGGACTATCCTGTTTTTCCTCTGCCTTTATTGATTTGATTGAGTTTAGTGCTCTCTTTCTTTTCACGCCAGTAATGGATTCTTCTCTTGTCTCTGCAGAAATAATCTCGATTAGTTTCGCCTTCTTTGTTGTGGTATTATTGTTATTACTCCTGGATTTAGTGAGTCCTTCAATATCATTATCTGAAGAAGTACCTGTGGCAGCTGCAGAAATACCAGGCTTTGGCCTAAGCAGCCTCCCAAGCCTTTGAATAAACTCCCTTGCACTACCTGTGCCGCTAACGATTATTCCAAGTTCCGCATCTGGCACATCCACTCCCTCGTCCAATACCTTTGACGTGACTATTGCCATGTATCGCCCGTCCTTGAAGCGTTCCAGAACATCCTGCCTTTCGTTCTTGTTTGTCTTGTATGTTATGAATGGTATCAGGAATTTGTCTGATATCTGGTAGACCATGCTGTTGTGCTGGGTAAATATGATGGTCTTTTTGCCGCGGTTTTCTGCCAGGATCTCTTTGAGCTCTTCAATCTTGGCCTTGCTGTTTAGTGCAATATTTGTGGCCCTGTTTCTTGCAAGGAGCGCTTCCCTTGCAACAGGATTTTTCCCGGACATCATTATGATCTTTTCAAGGGAGATGTTGTAGTAGTTGTTGTTACTATTATTGGGGCCTGCGCCGCCCATTGCCGCTCTTCCAATCCTGTTCA
>DATEIL010000198.1:0-6074 GCA_035279085.1 Nitrososphaera sp. | reverse complement strand
TCGATGGCTTGAATGAAGCTGGTGGCCGACTTGAGCCATGCCGGCTCCCTGCACATGGGAGAGCCTTTGCTCTCGCTCAACCTTGGTTTGATCTCCTTTATTCTGTACAGCTCCGCAACGAATGACTTCTTTCTGACATTGTCAAGGTAACCGTAGTAAACCTGTAGGTCGCCGTTTGCGTACGCGCTGAAGAGACTCCTGTCGAGGATTTCAGGGAATACCGCGCTGAAGGAGGTCGTTCTCCACATTATTTCGCCATTTCTGCTGCAGTAGTTGTAAATCTGCCAGAGCCCGTTCAGCTCTTCTTTGTCAAGGTTTTTGAGGGCTGTATCAAAGAACGACTTTTCATCCAGACTGCCTGCCGGTCTTGCCTTCGGCTTGGTTTCCCCATGCTTCGTCTTGTCAGCCGATGCGACAGCTTCCATCAGCTGGAACGCGTTAAACGGTCGATAGTTGTTTTTCTCCAGGAATGACACAGTAAGCGACTGCCTGCCGTCCAGCACTTTAACCAGCTCGTCCTTGCCGAACACCCAGAACTTCCACTGGTCTAGGTTCATTATATCCGCCGTCTTGAGGTCAGTCCAGTAAAAGTAGCATAGCACGTAGATGTCCGCGTTCCATGTGGGCTCCTTTGCGAGCCCCGTTTCCTTGGACCATTGTAGTTTCGGAGCAAGGACAAAAAGCGGCTTTCTCCCCGCCGCGCCGTAGTCCCATGCCTGAAGAAACCCCGTTGCCTTGACTTCAACGCGCTTCCCCTCTTTCGAGAGAAGATCATACGATCTCCAAGGATCATGCCGGGAGCCATCCACTCCTATGGCCCATGCGACGATATACTGAGCGACTATTCCCCTAGTCGTGTTCTCCATGAGATCAGAATACGACCATCTCCAAAAGTCAACTGCGGTCCGATTCCTTCCGTGCAGCACGGCAGGCTTGCCATCGGCGGTGAACGCATAGTCAGGCGGGAGAAACTCAGCCAATAGTAATCCGTAATTCATGCGAATTATTATTGTTCGCTCTTCACGGCCTGGCTTGTTCAGTAACGGCTAGTACATTGCAAGCAGCCTCGCAGCGCAGCTTCCTATAAATAGATAGATCCTGCATTTTCCGTTATGGCTGTCAGCCTGAATGCCGAGCAGAAGAAAGCAGTCGAGCACAACGGCAGTCCATTACTCGTCGTTGCAGGCCCAGGCAGCGGGAAAACCAGAGTCATTATTGAGCGTGTCATCCATCTTGTCGGCAAAGGACTGAAGCCCTCGGAAATCTTGTGCCTTACATTCTCCGAAAAAGCCGCCGAGGAAATGAAGCAGCGCCTTGAAAAAGTAATGGACAGTACAGAGATGGACATCAGTACATTCCATTCGTTTGCAAAGGAAGTACTGGAGGACAACGTCCTTGATTCCGGCATAGGGCTTTCTTCGGGCGTCATCAAGCGCTCTACTCAGCTTGTCTGGGGCCTCAAGAACATAGATAGCTTTGGGTTCAAGCATCTGGAAATCGGGAATAACGCGGTCGAAGTTATAGAGTCCATCATTGACGGCATCAGCACCTTCAAGGACGAACTCATATCGCCTGAGGAGCTTGATGCGTACATAGATGGCAAGCTGCGTCAAGAACTCTCTGACGAGGAAAAGGACTTTGTCCTGAAATTGTCGGACCTCTCGAAGGTTTTCCACAGGTACCAGGAATTTCAGAGGAGCAAGGCCGTAATTGATTTCGACGACATGGTCGTTCAGGCGATAGAGCTGTTCAGAAAAAAGGCCAACGTCGTATCAAAGTATCAGAAGAAATACAAGCATATCCTAGTTGATGAGTTCCAAGACAGCAACTTTGCTCAGCTCGAGCTTGTCAAGCTGATAGGCAAGAGTGGAAACGTGACGGTTGTGGGGGACGACGACCAGAGCATCTACAGGTTCCAAGGCGCTTACCTTACAAACTTTCAGGACTTCAAGACGCATTTTCCGAACACGACCGTAGTAACGCTGAATCAGAATTACCGCAGCACAAAGAACATCGTCAAGGCGGCAAGCGACCTCCTGTCCTCGGTTGCCGACAGGCAGCAGAAGACGCTCTTCTCAGAAAACGAGGAGGGCGACAGGGTTTGCATCGGCGCTTGCTCGAACGAATCCGCCGAAGTAGAATTCGTCGTCAACAGAGTAAAGGAGCTTGTGGGCAAACCGATCAGGCGAAGAGACGGCACCGAGTCGCCGCTCACGTACAAGGATTTCGTCATCTTATCTAGGAGAAAAATGGAAGGCAAGAAATTTTCAAAGGCGCTGAAGGCATATGGCATTCCTTCAGTGTATATCGGAGAGGCCAATATTTTCTCCGCGCCGGTGATCCGCGATCTGATGGCGTATCTGCGCATTGCCAACTCGCCAACTACTGCGGGCATCGAGATAACAAGGCTGATGAAGAGCCACGGCCTTACCGAGCAGAACATCGCAAGGATAAACCACGCGGCAAAGAGAAGGGCAAGAGAGGACCCGACCGACATGGATTTCGTTTATGAGACTTTAAAGGAGTGCAGCGAGCTAGGCATCACGCAGAGAGATGAAGTCAAGGAGCTTGCAGAGCAAATTGACAAGATCGCGAAACTTGAAAACGAGACTACAATTGGCGAGTTTGTATACAAGGTGATGATGTCTGTTTCCGATCTGTACAAGCGGGCAGTGCAGAACGACGATCCGCAGAGCCGAAGGAACCAGCTGCTACTCAAGGAGATGTATAATATTGCGCTGGAATATGAGTCTCTAAATCCTCGAGGAACGATGGACGACTTTGTCAAGTACTTGTCCCTCATGGGTCAGTTCGACCTAGAGCTGTCCGAAGGATATGAAAACCAGGACGCAGTGCAAGTCACAACTATCCACCAGAGCAAGGGCAGGGAGTTTCCCGTTGTCTTCGTAGTTGATGTGGCGGCCAACAAACTGCCGCTGAGGTACCAAGCAAAAGAGTTCTACGTTCCAAACGACCTGTCCAAGGGCATCAAGCGGGAGGCCGATGAGAAGGAGCTCTACCTGCAGGAGGAGCGAAGGCTCTTCTACGTTGCCATGACCCGGGCCCAGAATAAGCTTTTCATCACTTACGCGAGAAGGTATGGCCATAACGTTCGGGAGACAAAGCCTTCGAAGTTCCTTGATGAGATCGACTTTGCAAATAACCCTGCTGTCGAGCTCCTGCGGTTTGAGGGGACGCTGGCAAGCGAATCTCTGGAGGCTGAGGAGAGGATAGAGCGCATAAAGCACGACATACAGGAAAAGGCGATAAGGTCCATCAACCAGATGCAGATCAAGACTGCCGCTCAGAGGCTGATCGAGCTAGCCAAGGTCAGGCACTTCGAGCTGAACGGAAAGGTGGACGGGTTTGACGCGCAGTCGGCGCTTGCTGTCGATAACGTTGACGGAAATTTGGATTCGGAGCTAGAGGGCAAGACCGTCCCGCTGGTCAACAAGGAAGAGATTCACCTGAGTGCGTCAGCGATAAAGACCTACATCGACTGCCCGCTGAAATTCAAGTTCTCCTATATTCTGGGGGTCCCGCAGCCGGCGATGCCGTATTTCGATCTCGGGACATCGGTCCACGCCGTCGCGGAACACATGACAAAGATGCAGCTCGAAGGAACTGCACCGTCGGCAGAGCTAGCATCTGAACTCCTGAAAATGGAGTGGAACGCCAACTCCTTCCAGTCGGAGACGCAGGAAACCCAGGCCAAGGAAAAGGCGAAGGCAATGCTCAGAACGTATCTTCAGTGGCTGTCTGCAAACCCCAATTCTCCTGTCGCGGCCGAGGCAGAATTCACTATCCAGATCGCAGGAGTGCCCTTCCACGGATTCATCGACAGGGTTGAGCAGAGGCCCGACGGTGAGCTGGAAGTAGTCGACTTCAAGACGGGTGCGGTCTACGAGAATGCCAAGTCGATTAGGGAGGATCCGCAGATGAACATTTACGCGTTGGGAGTGCAAAAATTGTTTGGCAAACTGCCCAGGAAGGCCTCGCTGTTCTACATCCAGCACGACAAGACCGTTCCATACGACGTTGTGTCATCGCAGGTGGATAAGGTCAGGGAGGAAATCGAGGTCGTTGTGAACGCGATCTTGAAGGAGAAGTTTGGCGCCACACCGAGCTTTGACGCGTGCAGGAAGTGCGCGTACTGGAGTATATGCGATAGCAAGGAAAACGAGGATGGGTAGGATCGAGCTTGCTCCAAAATTTAGATTAGTATTCCTCCAGTCCAAGAAAGTCGCCCAATCTTCCCTTTATCTTTGCCTTGGTTCTATCGCATTGTGTCTCATGCCGTGTCGCATTAAGACTTGAACTCTATCTCATTGAGCAGAAGGCTACCTCTCCTTATCCTTGGATCTGTCTTGGATAGCGAGGAATTCATGTTGTGGGTATCAGAATGACATCGCAGGAGTTTCTTGCAGATTTGCCATACTTTATTGGGGCCGGGCACCTCGAGATTTTGCGCATTTGCCCCCTGAGAAATATTATCGCGTCCGTAGTAAATGCCTCCTCGAAAACGCTTTCGTCATTGATGATAGGATGGCTCACCAAACAAGGCCGGCGTATATGGTAATGTGGCTTGCGTATGTGGATTTCCGATATCTCTAGTCTTCTTGCTTATTTACTTCGGCTTTCTTAACGAGCATCGGTCATGACTGACTTTCAATACGCCTGCCTTTTCGAAGAAGCTTTCGAGTCCTTTGTGGGCAAGTACAAGAACGGTGCCTTTAGGTTCCTCGATGAAAGCACCATGCGTTCGTTCACCTGCACTGTAAACTCTGGTTGCTTGATCAGCTTTTCAAGAATATCATGGCAAGCCTATTTCTGCAAGTGTCCCGGATAATTGTGTCACTACATAAAGGATTTACCATTCTCAACTAGCCTATTTGCTGTTTCGTATGCTATTTTCTTGTGATAGCCTTCCCGGATTAGCTGTCTGACATCCTTGGAGCAACTGCGCAGCGCATCAGTCTTGTCCCGAAATGAATTCATCAGACTCCTTGTCGAGGACTGGACAAGCTGAATTATTTTATCCGGATCATGCTTCTGCTGATGATGGTGAGGCATATTACGACAATATCCTCCCCGAATTCTAACAATCTGATACCACATGAGGCATGAGAGAATCATCATTGGCCACAAATGAATCACAGTTATCGCAGTAGAACCTCTGTCTTCCCTCGTCTGAATAAGACATTTCTAGCATGCAGTCGCACTCTGGACATGCCATGTCCCGATATGTTGTTCCCTCCTCCAAGTCATCTTGCTCAAGCACTAGTTCTGTAGTAGCTGTGGCCATGTCTGCCATCATCCATGTATCCTGAAGTTCTGAGCAGCGCATGTCTGCACGCCTTCCAGCCTTGCCACATCCTTGAGGTTTCTGTCA
Source organism: Nitrososphaera sp. (assembly GCA_035279085.1). Taxonomy (GTDB): domain Archaea; phylum Thermoproteota; class Nitrososphaeria; order Nitrososphaerales; family Nitrososphaeraceae; genus Nitrososphaera. Next base: position 682 of record DATEIL010000198.1, on the reverse strand, counting down.
AAGGTAACAAGCAATGCGCCATACTATTTGGCTATTGCCAAGTAGTGGTCGTCAGGGTAATGGCAGTATACAGGATACTTTGAACTCAGCTTTTCTGCCTGTGCCTTTATCTCTGAATCCTCACAGGAGACGTATTCAATCTGGCCTGTGTGCGAAAAGGTGTCTATCAGCTCAATTGCCTGGTCAAATGACAGATGGCCTACCTTGCATACCTCCCTTACTATGACGCTTGGGACGATTATCCGAATATCTTTTCTATTTGCAATCCTGTTTCTAAACTCCCTGGCGCCAAGGTGGCCGTTCTTTACTGCAATTATTGTGCAGCAGTCCAGCAGCAGTGCCGATTGTTTTTCTGCAGAGAGCAGTTGAGCGAACTGGTTCATTTTTCTTCAATTTTCTAGTAGCCTGAAAATCTATTTATTGCTGTTGACGTTACTAGCGTGAACAATACCTACAAAGATAACAATAATTGCATCAGTATTTGTCGGTGGTAGTACTATCACTAGCTCATTGAGAAAGTCCGATCATGTCATCTGCCCTCCATTGCGGCTACTCCTTGAACGCCGGAAGGTTCATGTGAACCAGCCTACAGCTTTAGTGCCTCCAATAAGATGCTTAGTCGACTAATTCTGAAAGGCTCCTGAAAATAACAATCATGACAAGAATAACGCAGTTACGAGAG
>DATEIL010000197.1:0-3888 GCA_035279085.1 Nitrososphaera sp. | reverse complement strand
CAGAATCGACAGAGCCTGGCGTCAGCGACAGCAGCAGCCGCCGCCCGGCCGTGGCCCTGCTGGGCCTTGCTTTCAGGGGAGGTGTCTCTGACACACGGCTGTCACCGACGTACAGAGTTGTCGAGCACCTGCGCGCTCGGGGAATAGACGACATCAGGATCCACGATCCTCTCGTACAAAAGGATCCTTCACTGCCTGCAGGAGTGGTGCTCACGTCAAATCTGGCCCAGGCTGTAAAGGGCGCAAACCTGGTTATCCTAGTCGCCGATCATCCCGCCTACCGCGGACTGCAAAGTGGTCAGCTGGGAGGAGGAGCCGCAGCAGTATACGACGGCAGAGGAATACTGGATCCGGAGCGCTTTTCAGATGTGCGGTTTGCTTCGATAGGCAAGCCGACACCCTCATCATCACCATCATTACCACCCTCACCAGCTAGTTAGGTTTAATACTGCCAGGAGAAAAAGGGTTTCTCCTGCTTGGCAAAAAGCAAGAAGAAGATGAAGGAGAAGAACGAAAAGAACCTGGATCTTTTGCTCACCGTTTCATGGAATGATGATGATAATGATAATAATAACAACAAGAAAAATAATGAAAGCGTAGTTCTGATTGACCAGACAAAGCTTCCGAACAGGCTCGTATATGTGAAATGCAGGGACTACAAGGAAGTCGCCGACGCCATCAGAAAGCTTGTCGTCCGGGGCGCGCCTGCCATCGGCGTAACCGCGGCGTTTGGCCTGGCACTTGCGGCAAGTGCAAGCAAGGCAAAAAAACTGCCCGAGTTGATGACGGAACTCGAGACAGCATTTAAGGTATTGCAGTCTACCCGCCCGACAGCTATCAACCTGTTCTGGGCACTCGAGCGCGTCATGGGCAAGGCCAAGAGGGCAAAGAGCGTGCATGAGGCAAAGGCCGCTGTTATCGAAGAAGCAAAAAGGATGTCTGATGAGGACATAAAGGCCAACATGCAGATGGGCTCAAACGGCGCCCGGCTCTTCAGCGACGGTGATGTCGTCCTGACACACTGCAACGCCGGCTCGCTTGCTACAGTTGCATACGGCACTGCCCTTGGAGTGATCAGATCCGCAAAGGATTCGGGCAAGCGACTTTCAGTCATTGCCACGGAAACAAGGCCGGTCATGCAGGGCGCCCGGCTGACTGCGTTTGAGCTTCAGCATGACGGAATAGATGTCAGCCTCATCCCCGACACGGCTGTGGGTCACATGATGGCGCAGGGGGCAATCAAGCGCGTCATTGTAGGTGCCGACAGGGTGCTCCGCACGGGGCACGTCTTTAACAAGATAGGAACCTACCAGGTCGCAATATTGGCCAGCAGGCACAAGGTTCCATTTTATGTCGCAGCTCCTCTCTCAACCTTTGACTTTGAGAGCAATCCTGGCGATGTCGTCATAGAAGAACGATCAACTGATGAAGTGACCAAGGTAGGACGCAAGAGAGTTGCGCCGAAGGGAGTCAGGATATTTAACCCCGCGTTTGACATGACGCCACCCGATCTGATAACCGGCGGCATTATCACCGAAAAAGGCGTGCTAAAGCCTCCATTTGAAAAGAACCTCAAGGCTCTGCTCGGTTAGCGAAAGTATTTATCGTGTTTTGCCCCTTTTACAACCAAAATGTCGGCGGTAACTGAAGAAGAGGTATACTCTGCCCTGAAAAAATGCATGGATCCAGAGATACCTGTAAACGTCGTCGATCTGGGGCTGATTTATGGCGTCAAAGTGGATCAGGGCAAGGATGTTGACATCCGCATGACCATGACCACCCGTGGATGTCCTCTTCATGATACTCTTGTAAGCGACGTCAAGCGGTATGTAGGCAAGATACCCGGGGTAGGAAACATTGGAGTCGAAATAGTATGGGAACCTCCATGGACGCTCGAAAAGATGGATCCTGCGGTCAGGGAAAAGCTTGGTTTTGGAAAACCAAAGCTGCGGTTCCAGATAGACTATGAAAAGAGCAAGCCCCTGAAATCCGGACACACCACAAAGCAGGAGGACGGCTCGCTTATCCTGGTGAACGAGAAAGAGCAGGCCTTTATGGTCAACGAAGCTATCATTGAGTTCTGGAATTCATGCGACGGCAGCAAGACCATAAATCAGCTCACCGACCAGTTCTCTGCAAAGCTTGGCATGCCGAGGCAGCAGGTCGAGCAGGAAGTAGTCCAGCTCGTCCAACAACTTTTGGAAGCAGAGATGCTAAAGGCCTGATGCGATGGTGGAAGGATGGCGCCAGCGGATGGCAACAAGCTCGCCCTTTATCCAAGGATTGTAGTCGAGCTCGGCATGGGCGACGGCAAACTCATAGAAAGCCTTGCCCGGAATGACAGCCAGTCGCTACACGTCGGAATCGAGATCGATAGCGCCCAGTGCGAGCAGGCCGTGTCCAGAATAACTGAAGCAAACGTGCTGGTGCTAAACGGCTCATTTGAGCAAATCGTGGAAGCAGAATTTCCGGAAAATTCTGTAGATGAATTCATTGCGGTGCTCCCCGATCCTACATTTATCGACCCTGCGCGCCATGAAACATGGAGGCGTTTTTACGAGTTGCTGCTGACCAAACTCAAACCCGGGGGAAAATTCAGGCTTGTCACCGAACTAACGGACGAGCTATTGCAGCCAGTCAGCTACGATTGCTACCTGATCTGGATGAAGTGGCTGGAGGAGGCCTTTACTGGCCTCGGATTTTCGCTTGCTGGGCATTTTGAAGGGACACCAGAAAGTTATTCCAGTCGCTGCCTCGACCAGTTCAGAGGCGATCCCGAGAGGATAAGAATGGCGACTTTTGACTTCAAAAAGCTCTAGACTGAAACTGCTAACCGGCTTTATACTTTAAGAGCACATCAAGTGCGATGCGTTCATTTGCCTTTGCCTCCATCATGATCTTGATTCTCCTAATCCCCGTGGCCTTTGCACAAACGCCATCAACTTCATCATCGTCTTCTTCTTCTTTTTCCGAACAGCGCGGCCCCCGTGCCCAAGCCATTTTCGGAGACGAACAGCACTATGTTACACTCACATTTTACGTGGATGATCCTGACGTCATGCAGGGATTGCTCGAGATCCTTGAGGAACATAATGTCACAAGCGCCGTATTCTTTGTAGACCCTGCAATCAGAGAGAATGCGTCTTCTGTTATCGACTTGGCGCAGCAGAAGGACTATGACGTGCATGACTGGAAAAACAAGGCCGCTTTTGATAGCCGCTTCCCTCCTTCCAAGTTTGAAGGAATCACACTCTCCGACAGGTCAGTCATCAGCAGAACCACAAAAATGGCGGACTTGGCGGCACTGTACAGCCTGGCGCTTCACTCGGACAACTCCAGCATAATCGCATTTACTCCTCCTCCTTCATACCAGCAGCAGTCGCCGCCAGCGGGCGCCGCAGGCAACTCTACCGTCTCAGCCGGCGACCTGCTGAGCGAGATACTGGGCGCCGTCTACGGCGGCAGAACCATCGTCTTTACGTCAGAGCCCGTTTCAAATCCTGTTTCGATGCCGATTAACGCACCTCCGCCGCCGGCGGCAGAAAACAACTCTGTTGTACCAGCCGGATCGAATGCCATCGGCACAAACACGACGTCAAGCATTGTTGTCGACTCGGGTTCATGGAACATCACGAGTCTCCAGGCAAGGTACCCTGCTGATATCAGGATAATTTCAACCCCTGATGGAATAGCCTACCTGGTAAACACTACAGTCATTTTGGAAAAAGACGCAGAGCTCGATATTGACGACTCTATCGTGTGGATTGCCTCCCCGCGTCCCGGGGACAGCGACAGGAGGATTGAAGCGCAGGGCAACCTGACGATAACCGATTCACAGATCTCGTCATGGGATGGCATAAGGGCCAAGCAGGACGACAACCCATATGA
>DATEIL010000196.1:0-9837 GCA_035279085.1 Nitrososphaera sp. | reverse complement strand
TGATGCAAAGGGCGGCAAGCAACCATATTCATTTGAATGGAAGTTCAGCGACGGAGTCGTGCTTACCGCGCAAAACTCTACTCGTTCATTTGACACTCCCGGGACATACCACTTTGACCTGACTGTTACTGATGCTGATGGCAAGAAAGCCGGTAGCACCAACATGTCCATAAGCGTCAAGGAATCGCTTGACGGGCCTCCGGCAGCTGCGTCTCCTGACTCTGATCCTGTGCAGCATTAAGAGTCAAAGAGACATTCGCGCCCTGCGCATATGCAAAGAACTCCTCCCACTCGCTTTCTCTTCGCAACCTTTATTTTCAATTAAAAGTCGCTACCAGTTGTTGAGTGTCATAGACCCGGCTGTAGACTCTGAAATGGCAGGCATGATCGCGGATCTCCAGACCCTTATCAGGCAGCCAAGTGTGTCAGCCAAAAAGCAGGGGCTCGTAGAATGTGCAGGCCTCGTGTCAAGCATCATGAAAAAGGCGGGCATCAGCTCTGATGTGTTATATCTTGAAGATAGGTCGATTCCGCCCGTTGTCTATGGCGAAGTAAAGTCAAAATCAAACCCGAATAAGACGCTCCTCTTTTACAACCACTATGACGTACAGCCGGCAGAGCCATTGGAGCTGTGGGATGCAGAGCCTTTCAGCGGCAAGCTCGAGGGGAATTTTATTTTCGGCAGGGGCTCGGCAGACGACAAGGGCGAGCTGATTACCCGCATAAAGGCAGTAGAATATTACCTGAAGAGGACAGGCGATCTCCCATGCAACGTCAAGTTTATCGTTGAAGGCGAAGAGGAGGTGGGGAGCGTCCACGTCGAAGAATACTTGAAGAAATACCAGGACAGGCTTGCATGTGATGGAGTGATTTGGGAGTTTGGTTATGTTGACGCAAAGGACCGGCCAATCATTAGCCTGGGGATGAAGGGCCTGCTCTACGTAGAGCTTGCGGCCCGGGGGCCATCGCGTGATGCTCACTCTAGCCTTGCAGTCCTGATAGAGAATCCCGCATGGAGGCTCGTGTCAGCACTCGCTACAATGCGCGATGCAAGCGGCAAGATCCTCATAAGGGACTGGTACAAGGAGGTGAGGGACTTTACCGCCGACGAGCTCGATGTGATCTCGCGGGAGCCTTTCGACGAAAAAGAATTCAAAGAGGAATACGGCGTTTCAGAGTTTGTGGCAAAAGCGCAGGGCCGGGAGATCAAAAAGGCCCTTGTAGGCATGCCGACTTGCAACATTGCCGGGCTGCTTTCAGGGTATACCGATGAAGGCGCCAAGACTGTACTTCCTTCAAGGGCGATGGTCAAGATTGACTTTAGGCTGGTTCCTGATATGATTCCAGAAAGGCAGCTTGAGCGCCTGAAGGCTCATCTCAAAGAGCGCGGGTTTGGCGACATTGAAGTGACTCTAATCCACGGCGAAGCGGCGGCCAGGACTCCAATTAACGACCCGTTTGTAAGACAGGTAGAGCAGGCGGCGAAGGAGACATTTGGCACTGCGATTATCAGCGTCTCTTCGGCAGGGACCGGGCCGATGCACTCGTTTGCCAAGGTACTGGAGGCGCCATGTATCTCCGTTGGAAGCACGTACATGTTTGCCCGCATCCACTCGCCTAACGAATTTGCAAGAGTGGATCTTTTGAACAAGACGACCAAATGCATTGGAAGGATTTTGGAATATTTTTCTGCCGTATAGTAGATGCATATACGATGTAGCAGGCAGATGAATTCAGAGCAAAATGCCTGAGAAATTAATAATACCAGGTCTACCTTTTACGGCATCTATCGAGCATGTGAGGCTTGGCTCCCCGCCGTACCACCTGACCTTTTGTGGAGGTTAGAAAAATAACCCGCGGCGCGACAAGAACATAATCTCATTTGAGGGTGCGTGTGCACACGGTTGTTGTTGTAGTACGAGACTATTGAACCAAAGCTATTTTAGCGTAAAGAAATAATGAATACCAGTGGATCCAGATTCCAAAAGGTTCTTGCAGACTCAGATGGTATGGATAGCGATATCACTCGCGATAAGTTTTGGGCTCTCAATATTGCTGCCATTCCCCTACAGCCTCGTCGCCATAATAGGGGTCTTTTTGTCAATGAACTACTTTATGAGGCGTCGGCAGATGAGGCGTATGGGTATGCGAACCGGCGGGTTCTTTGGCGCGGGGACCGGCAACATGTTTGGGCAGCGAAGCGTAAAATATGCCTGCATAATGTGCGGTGCGAAGCATAATGGCGGCTCATGTCCTAACTGCGGCTCAAAGCTAAAGAAAGCATCCTTTGAAGACTGACAGGCAGAAGGAAAGAAGTTTTTTCTGAATTCAGCCTGCCTCATCTTGCCATCAACATCTGCCCAGCTCGTGTTGTCATTTGTTGCGCGGGCAGCAGTGTTATATATTCAAATTGTTTGGAGATTGCAGATGAAATACCGAGGTCGCACGGACATCTTTGCTCAAATCCTCCTCATGGCAAATGGCGGCGCAACAAAGACGAAAATACTGTACGGTGCAAACCTATCTACATCACAGTTGAATGACCTATTGAACAAACTTGTGGAAAGCGGACTCGTAGAATACTCTCAAGGCGAGGAAAAATTCAGGACGACTGAAAAAGGATTCCGCTTCCTCGACGCCTATGACGAGCTGAGCAGCATTTCAGGGACACTTCAGCCCGAAAAACCCCGGCTCTATAGATAAGAACAGTCACGGGTTTTTTGTGTGTCCGCATGTAGGCATATGCAAAAGATCACTTATTATTTTTCGCATGACAAGCGCGGTGGGGCCTCTTCATTAGCTGTTTTTCAATTCGGTTTGTGATTTCAAGAATAGTTAAATAAATGCCGTTCTGAATAGCCACATTGGCAAAGGGGAACATTCCTCTAGTACTTTTCATCATATCATTGATCCTGGTCGGACAGGCAGGCAACCTGAAACTCACACAAGCCAGCACTGGTGCCTATCCAGTCACGATTATGTCGCTGTCAGCTGTCTCAACATTTGGTGAAGGGCTTGCCGGAGTCGTGGTGGGGCAGCAGCTCATGCTCAGTCTGAAGATGGAAAGCAAAGTTAGCGAGGACTATGTTGCAATTGTTGAAATCAGGAAAAAGGATGGAGTGACCGCAGACATCATCTCGAAAGGTGGCCAGCTCGAGGCAGGAGTGCCCGCAGAACTGCGAATTCAGTGGACCGCGCTGGAATCCGGAGACCTTTATGCGAGGGCGTTTGTGATAGGCTCATTTGAGTCTCCCGAGGTTCTCTCTGAAGTTATGCAGACTAGAATAACGGCAGTGACATCTCTAGCGGAACTGGAAGCCTTGACGCCGGTGTCTGTGGAATTGCCGCCACCTGGTTCTCAACAAGATGGGGATGGTGACAATAATAACAATAGTAGCATTATTCCAACAGGAGAACCGGCGCCCTATACGCTAATGGTCTATATGGTGGCTTCGAACCTGGAATCCAGCGGCTATTATGCAACGCTTGATGTTATGGAAATGATGTCCGTCGGTTCTACAGAGAATGTGAACGTCATAGTCCAGACAGGAGGGTCGGCCAATTCCACAGTGGACGACTTTAGGTTCATTGACTTTACCCAGGTACAGCGGCATGAGATCCTAAAAAATGACATCAAGACTGTCGAAAATCTGGGAAAGAAGAACATGGGAAGTTCTTCAACCCTCAGGGATTTTGTTTCATGGGGGATTGAAAAATATCCTGCTGAAAAATATGCGATAATCCTATGGGATCACGGGGCCGGCATGATGGGCTTTGGGTATGATGACATTTATCAAGACATGCTGGACCTAAATGAGCTCCGTGACGGCCTATACCCTGCGGCCCAGCAGGGCAAAAAGTTTGAGCTTGTGGGCTTTGATGCGTGTCTGATGGCTTCACTTGAAGTGGCCAACGCACTGACAGGCAGGGGAGAGTACCTGGTGGCATCAGAAGAGCTAGAGCCTGCGTGGGGCATGGATTTTGCCGCCATTGTCGCTTTCATTGACGAACATCCAGGACAGGGCGGATTAGAACTTGGCAGGGCCATATCAGATTCATATCTTGCTCATGCACGGGAAAATGGCAGGCAGTACAAAGACTACAGAGGAGACAAGGTTCTGACGATGTCAGTCATAGACTTGGACAAGATTCCTTCACTGTTCAAAGACGTGAGTTCGGTAGGCGAATATTTTGACAGGCTTGGAGGAGACATGGACGTGACCCATGCATTGACAAAGACTATCCGAGAGACTGAACGTTATGGAGAAAGTGGCAAATCAAGCACGGGTCACCTGGACCTCTACCATCTGGCGGAGAACGTGGACAAGGAGTTTCCAGCAGCTGCGGGCATAGGATCGAATGTAAAAACAGGCGTGGATTCGGCCGTTGTATACAAAGTCGGAGGCGACGCGCGACAGGATTCACATGGGATTTCCATTTTTATGCAGGTGGAGGAGTACGAGGGTAATGCACCTTACCTAAAGTACATAGTCGGCAGATGGATAGGCGTCCTTACCACTGCCCGCCAGACACTGGAGAAGGACACCACTCCTCCCGACATGTCGCTAACCATGCGTAGGGATAATGTGGTATTTGGCAAGATAGAGGGTGACGATATTTCGTACGTATCTACGCTTGTCAGCCAAGATGTCGAGGACAACCGCTATAGCTTGGAGCTCATGTCCATAGTCGACGAAGAGCCTTCAGATTTTATCAAGCCCGATGACCACGGATTTATCTCGTACAATTGGAGCAGAACGATCATGTCAATGTGCAACGGAGAAGACACAAACTGCAGCCCTACCTCGCTGACCTACGAAAAGAATGGGAGTACAAAATTCGCATACACGCAGGTGCGCCTCGAAAGTGACCATTACAACGGCACCCTGGTTCTCATTTACACTGCCGACTCTGACAGATTCCAGTTTCTTGGAGGGTGGCCCGGCGTGGATGAGAATGGAAATGCGCAGAGAGAGCTTGTGCCAATCGTGCCAGGCGACCGCGTCTTCACGTACACGTATATCCTTCGGTACAGTCCCTCCGATGACGAGGTGCACTTTGACAAAATGGAGGCAAAATCTCCTATAATAGTTGGAGAAGGGTTCGGTCCTGCATACCACAGGTATCCCGGCGAATACAAGGTGGTATTGTCGGCCTGCGATTTTGCTGACAACTGTGGCTATACATCCGACTATGCATTCAGAGTTGAATAGTCCGAGTCAAGGCAGTGGATTGACTTGCGCAGCACCAGATCAAACGCGGGGCTTCTGGATACACATCTCATTATTTATCACACCAAGGGCTGAAGAAAACAAGGATTATTAGCTACACAACGGATCTGCTGACACGTATAGGTTCAATGTCAGCTGTCCTGAAGCTTCCCTGCAGTTTCATTCTAACTGACGAAAAAGATGGCCAGCTGGCACAGGGGGAAGCAGAAGCCCTGCTCGAGACAGAGACCCTGACAATCCTACCCAGACTCGGTGTTGAAACAATCCACCTTTCTCTAGTCGACATACTAGAAATGGAGACGCAGGACTATAGGGCAAGGTTGAAGCTCTCGTCGCTGGAGACGCTTTCAATTTACGACTTGGGATACAAGTTTGACGATTTTGTTACCGACCTCTCAAAGGCAAGAAATGAAATGATCTTGAAGTATCTTCTCATGGATGAATCGGCAAAGAAGGCAGGAGCAGTATCCGGGAACCTGTCTCTTGTTGACCCAGCAGGATCTGAAAGGCTGTTTGAAAACTGCGGGCTCAAGATCTACGAGACATCAATAGTCTTTATCCCCGGAGTAGCAGAACCCGTGCGGATCCATTTCAGCAACATTGCACAGATGGAGGCAAAGGACTATGGCATTACGATTACCACGGAACAGGGGCAGCGGCTCACGTATTCGAATATTGGAATGGAGTATGAAGCAACGGTCAAAGACCTGTCCTCCGCGGTCAATGCCCGGACCTTACAAAATCAGGCCATTATCAAGGAACTGGCCCCATTTGCCGACCCTGCAACCATAAGGAATGTTGCGCGGCTCATGAAGGATGGCAGGGCAGCAAAGCGTTCTGACATTGAGTCTGTTTCTGCAGACGTATGGAGCGCGATTGAGAAAAAAATCGTGCAGTCATCGATATCAAGCGAATACCTGCACCTGAAATCAATTGCGCAGCAGGACAAGATATCAGTAGGGATAAAGCGAGGACTGATGGGAAACATCACCGGGAACTACCTCTGGATTCTTGTCCCAATTTATGGGACGAATTCTACACCGGGAAATGCGATCGCGCTTGAAGCCGCTACGCTTGCGGCCGGTTCGCAGGATAGCAATCCCACAGTCGGCGGGGAAGGCGATGCTCAGCATGATGAAGAAGAAGGAGGAGCAGGAGGAAAGGCGACTTACTTTTTCAGGGCAATGGACCGCAAAGACTATCCTGCGAGTAACATAGAAGCTCTCAATTCAAGTGCTGACTCAATGATCTCAGAGATAAACCAGTTCATGCTGGACATCAACTTCCGAAGGGAGCCAATAATGCTGTCCGACGAACAGCTCCAAGAGCCAAAGTATGCGAGGTACAGGTATGCGATACAAAAGATCCCGTCGCTGGCACACCTGCGCAAGGTGTTCATAGGCAGAGTGATTCATTCGTCGCTCGATCAGTGGAAGTCCGACGTGGCGGAGCTACTGAAATTCAACGTCCTTGCCACACAGGAGGACGCAAGGTGGAAAAAGGGATGAACACCCCCGGGCACACCACGTACATATATGCAATTCCGCCGTCAGCCAGCTCCAGTTCGTTCAGTTAATTTTAATAACGCGGCCAAAAGTGCTAGTCTGAATAATGCTGTGGCAGCCCCTTGGCAAGAAAAGATCGTCGGATAGGAGGAACTGAGAGGACCCGTGCCGGGCTACAAGACGCCCTGTAGGTATTGCAACTTCCTGTGTCCACCTGACTCTGGCACATGCCCATCTTGTGGAAAAGTCAACCCTGTCGGCCCCCTCCGCTGTCCCGAATGCAGGAGCCCTGTGCAGAAGCAGTGGAAGAATTGCAGTCACTGCGGAATATCACTTGAAACCAACTGTCCGGGGTGCGGCAAGAAAACTTTCTTGGAGAGTTATTGCAGTCACTGCGGCAGGATGCTCCTGGTCGTATGCGGGAACCCAAAATGCATGACGGAGCAGAGGATCGGACTCCAGAAATGTATAAAATGCGGCACTCCTCTCAAATGGTGATCTTGTTTGCAACCCTTCACAAGAAACTTCGTTGACAACAGCGACCAATCAGGTTTCAAGTTTACATTCAACTGCGATATTTGCGGCGACGGCTACAAGACCCAGTACATAGAATCAAAGGCCAACAAGAAGGCAGGATTTTTGCGTGGGTTGGGGAGCGCTGCTTCAATAGGAAGCTCGCTGCTTGGATCCAGCGTTGGGCACAACATTGGCTACGGGGCAAATGCATATGCGGACAGGTTCAGTGGCATGAACCCGCAATGGCACAAGGAGCACGAAGCAGCCTTTGAGACGGCCCAGAACGAAGCAAAGGGGCATTTCAAGCGGTGTCCCAAGTGCAGAAAATATGTTTGCGACATGGACTAGAACGAACAGGAGGGATTGTGCGTAGAAGACGCGCCCAGAGAGAACGTCGAAGTTGCAGCCGCCAAAGCAGACAAGATGGTAAAAGACATCCAAGACAGGGCGCAGAATACACAAGTATTTACAGGCAAAATTGAAAGCAAGCAGACTCTCTGTCCTCAGTGCGGAAAACCTGCAGGGGAGGGAAAATTCTGCAACAATTGTGGCGCTTCACTTGCCCTGATAAAGTGCCCAAAATGCGGTGCTCAAAGCCAGGGAGGCTCGAACTTTTGCGGCGGTTGTGGGACCAGGCTAACCTAGGATAAATCACACATATACGAATATACACACACGTAATATCTCGCGTGGGAAAAAGTAAGATCCGGAATCTGAAATTTTTCCATTTATTATTACTATTATTCTCATGATTACTTGGTCGTCCTGACGGACCGAGCAGAAGGGGGAGAAAACCTGCGAGGCTCCTCGGGGAGAGGACAAAGGGTTGGCTTTGCCCCGCAGGGTTATGATCAGATGCCTTACGGGATCTTAAAAGCAGGCAAGCACCTATGGGGGAGGGGGTGGAGACTATGGATGCATCTCCCCCGGTACTTGGAAAAATCAGGGCATTAAATTAAATAAACTGCGGCAAGCAATAGCCATGGTATGAGAGTCGACCACATAGCCATTGCGGTAAATAATGTTGAAGAGGCGTTAAAGAATTATCAAAAGATCCTGAACCTTGACGAAGTAGAGATCGAAGAGGTGCCGAATGAAAAGGTCAAGGTGGCAATGCTGATGCTAGAAGATACGCGCCTTGAGCTGATGGAACCTACTTCCCCTGACAGCCCAATTTCAAAGTTCCTGCAGGACCGGGGCGAAGGCATACACCACGTCGCGATAACAGCTGACGACATTGAGAAGGATGTCGCCAGGGCATCAGCCAACGGCATGAGAATGCTCGGAGGGCTGAGGACAGGCTCTTACGGCAGGAGGATTACATTTATTCACCCAAAGTCACTGAACGGGGTCCTGACCGAGTTCTGCGAGGCCCCTCCAGAGGAAGGCAAGAAGGAACAATAACAACAATAATACTACCAGGAGAAGCAGGAGCTGTACTAGTAGTCTCAGGGCAGGCCTAGGCAGATTGAGTAGCCACTGCAAAGAACTTGCGCAAATGCTTGAGGCCAGCGTCAGACGCAATGGCTGCGACGCGCTTTTGCTGTCCGGCGGACTTGACAGCAGCATCCTGGCTAGCATTGCCAGGCCCGGCTACTGCGTCACATGCTCGTATGATAATCAAGATTCCCCTGACGCGCCCTTTGCGCAGCAGGTTGCAGAAAAGTTCTGCTCCCGCAAACATGTCAAGATAATATTTTCATCAGAGAGGATGCTTGACCTTGTGGAGCAGGCCGTCCAGCTATTCGAGACATTTGACCCGATAGAAATCCGAAACTCTGTGGTGGCCCTTGCGGGGATAGAGCAGGCGAATGCCGATGGGTACGGCGCAGTCATGACCGGCGATGGTGGAGACGAGCTCTTTGCTGGATACAATTACCTGTCGCGATATTTTTCTGACCCTGCCAAGCTCGACGAGGAGATGCGACGGCTCTGGAAGGTAATGCATTTTTCATCGCAGAAAATAGGCGAGCACTTTGGCGTCAAGATCATGGCACCCTACCTCGACTCTGAATTCATGCAATATGCACAGTCGCTTGGCCGGGAGTTGCTGGTCGGCGAGTACCAGGGAAAAAAGTGGGGCAAGTTCCTCCTTCGCAGCTGCTACGAATCCGCGATCGGCGCAGAAATAGCATGGCGCCCCAAGCTCGCGCAGGAGCAGGGCGCAGGCACGGATGGCTTTCAGTCCTACCTGAACGATCGGATTGACGACCTTACCTTTGCGAACAGGTCAGCGACTGCAAAAAGAGAGGGCGTAATTCTGCGCAGCAAGGAGCACCTCCATTACTACGCGCTTTTCAGGAGTTACTTTGCGCCGCCAATGGAGCGGGACTGCGATTATCGCTGTCCGGGCTGCCAAGGGTGCATGGAGCCGGGTGGCAGATTCTGCAGGACATGCGGGGCTTTTCCCGTAGCCCCGATAAAGTCACTTTGAATACTTGCCGGGCTTTTTTACAAAGATCCTCTTGCAGCCTTCACAGCAAAAATGGTATGTCTTGCCATTATGTTCGTGGCTCACTGCAAGTTCCTGGTCCATCTCAATGCCGCAGACAGGATCGACTGGCACACTGCTCAAGTCAAGCAAA
>DATEIL010000195.1:0-5787 GCA_035279085.1 Nitrososphaera sp. | reverse complement strand
CTCATTTGTCAGGGAAGTCAGGCTGATGGAAAAGCCGTTTGATTTTAAGGCACTCGCAGACAGGTTTACCCGCGTCTTTCCCGGTCTTGTCAAGGTACGTGATGACATTGGAGCGATAATTATCATGGACAGGATCAAGGTGACCCAGTCCGGAGTCGAAGAAGGCACAGGCCCCACTGCCGACAGAGTCAGGCAGATCTATGACGATTTCATGAAGGAGACCAGGAAATAGTAGTGGTGTTTGAGGTCCGCCATTCGGATCTTGCAGGCCGCATAGGAAAGCTCGAGACGCCTCATGGCACGGTTGAAACCCCGGCATTCGTGCCGGTGGTCCACCCCGTGAGGCAGACTGTCAGCACCCAGTTTCTCAAAAAAATGGGCTTTGACCTTGTGATAACAAACGCCTACATCACCCTGAGGCATTACGGCGACGAGGCCCGGAGAAGAGGCATACACGACATCATTGGCTTTGACGGCGCAGTAATGACAGACTCTGGCGGCTACCAGGTACTTGAGTACGGCTCTGTGGAAGTAGAGCCTGCCGCAATGGCCCAGTTTGAAAAAGACATCAAAAGCGACATCCCGATCCCACTCGACAAGCCCACGGGCTACGGCCTCGACTACGAAACGGCTAGGCAGTACGTCGATACCACCCTGAAGAATTGCAAAGAGACCTTGCAGGTTGTCGGGGCAGACACGGATGCCATATGGGTAGGGCCTGTGCAAGGGGCAGAGCACTCTGACCTAGTCGAGCATTCCGCCTCCGCGCTTGATTCCATGGGGTTCAAGCTCATGGCCCTTGGAAGCCCGGTGGAGCTCATGGAGGCCTATGAATTTGCAACCCTTGCGCGCATGATAGCTGCCGCGAAAAAAGTGATCCCTGCAAAGCCGGTGCACCTCTTTGGCGCGGGGCATCCCCTGACAATACCCCTTGCAGTGGCACTTGGATGCGACATGTTTGACTCTGCATCGTACATGCTCTACGCAAAGGACGGACGCTATATGACTCCAAATTCCACAATGAGGCTCGACGAAATGACGTACCTGCCGTGCCAGTGCGAGGTATGCTCGACCCACTCTGTCAGAGACCTCAAGGCGCTGGAAAGAGACGAGCGCATAGTCACAATTGCCAAGCACAACCTGCATGTGCTCAAGGCAGAGGTCGACGCGGTAAAGCAATCAATACTCGATGGCCGGCTCTGGGAATATGTGATGCAAAAGGCCAGGGCCCATCCAAAGCTGATGGAAGCAGCCAGGCTGTTTTCCGGCCTGCAAATGCTCGAGCCGGGGACGCCATTATTCAAGGAAAAAGCCATCTACCTCTATGAGCCACTTGACCAGTACAGGCCGGAAGTAAAGCGGTACCGCGAAATGGTATCTCGGTTCAGGACCACAAAGCGGAGGCTTGTGTTATGCCCTGAGACCGACCTGCACCCATTCTACTCGACTCGTAGCTTTAGGGAGACTCTAAAGCGCTACTCCGACGCGCAGGTCTGCAGCTACAACCCGTTCCTTGGAATAATCCCGGCCGAAATATCTGATGTCTTTCCGGCGGCGCATAATATCATTACAAGGTCGGCTGCTGTATACTCTCCCGTGGATTACCCGACTTTTGTCCAGTCGCTCAATGACTTTGTGAAGGGCAACAATTTTGAAGAGATCATACTTGTGATGCCAGACTGCTTTATTGAGGCCGCGGCGAAGGACGCGGCACTGACTCTCAATGTCACAGGGCACCATGACAGGCAGCAGTAGCAACAATAACAGCAGCCCCTATAGCGACGCCGTACAGCTCCAGCGGCAGATAGCAGGCGATGTCATTGACTGGGACGATTTTGGAGAAATTGAAAATATCTGTGCAGTCGACGTCGCCTATGACGACAGAAATGCCTACTGCTCTGCCGTGACCATGTCAAGGTCAGGCGACTTTATTGAATCCGCAGACTCGGCCAGCGAAATAGCGTATCCATATGTCCCCGGCCTTATGATGCTCCGGGAGGCCCCGCCAATTTTTCAGACGCTTGAGTTGCTCAGGGAGGGTTATGACCTGTTGTTGCTGGACGGCCACGGCAGGCTGCATCCAAGGAGGTGCGGCATAGCATGCTATGTCGGAGTAAAGCTCAGCAGGCCGGCGATCGGAGTCGCAAAGAGCCTGCTCTGCGGCAACGCAAGAAAAGACGGCTCGATAGAGCTTGGCGGCGAGATCCTGGGGCAATCGATTGAAATTGGGGGTGGCACAAAAAGAATGAAAAAGACAAAGACGAAGAATAAGAAGCTGTTGTACGTCAGCGTCGGCCACAGGATAAGCCTTCCCACGGCAGCCTCCATTGTGCGCGAACTGGGAAAGGGCTCGATGCCCGAGGCTCTGAGGCGCGCTGATGCAAATTCAAAATCACAAAAAAAGAAAAAAGGGTCGTTGCCTAGGATTTGATTACCATTGGTGGCTGCTCTTCCGCCTTCTCAAGTTCAGGCTCTTCGGGGAGCAGATTTCTGACCTTTGCCCTTTGCTTGTGCTCATGCTCGTAATACATGTAGTCGCACATTTTCTTTTGCCGCCAACAATTATGATGGCGTCCAATGCAGATAAGGATTTCTTCTTCTACTTCTCTAGTTGGCGATAATTGCCGGGTCTACCATGCGTCCAAGGCGGGCCTTGAGCTCCCGCGCCCTGTTTCGGACTGTGATTTCAGTGACGCCTGCAGCCTTTGCAATTTCTGCCTGGGTCTTGTATTCACCGGTGACCTGGCCGGCGATGTAAAGCACAGATGCCGCAATTCCCATCGGGTCCTTGCCCACAGAGACTCCCCTGCGCTGGGCCTCGATGATAATTGCCACGGCTTTTCTCTTTGTGCGCTCGCTTATCTTGGTGTTGTTTGCAACCTTTACCACGTATTTTGAGGGCTCTAGCATCGGCACCTGAAGTTCCATGTTTGACACAAGCACGCGGTACGACCTTCCAACGTCTTTTGGCTTTACGTCAGAGCTGGCCGCTACATCGTCAAGTGTCCTCAGGACTCCCATCTGCCGGCTGGCGATATAGATTGACGCCGCAAGCACCGAGCCTATGGTCCGTCCCCGAATTAGCTTTCTTTCCTGTGCCTTTCTGTAAACGTAAGCAGCCTTTTCAATGACTGAATCTGGAAGGCTCATCCTCTCCTTTATCTTGGCAAGCATGCTGAACGCCTGCTGGAGGTTTCTTTCTGATGGAGAATGCCTCTGGCTTCGGTTGTCCCACTTTTTCAGCCGCTCCATCCTAAAGCGCATGCCCGACTCTATCATATTTCCGCCCGCGTCTCTGTCCGTCCTGCCAATCACGGTGGACAGGCCCATGTCATGCCGGGCAAGCGACGTCGGGATGCCTGCGCGCGAGCGGTCGTTGGACTCGCCTGCGTCAAAGGATCTCCATTCCGGCTCTAGCGAAAGTGCGCCTTCCGATACTACCTGACCGCTTTCAAGGCTAATCAATTCCCCCGTTTCAGGGTCTGTAATCAGGTTACGCAGCTTTTGTTTAACCACGCCTAGATATCGCGGCCCAATGATTTAAAGATGGTAGCAATTTCATACTTAGTAAGTAAGCAGACGCTTTCAAAGTAAGGAGAAACTGACTGACTGGTCAGTTTTAGGACGGTTTTACCTTGTACAAAGGGAGATAAAAACACATCGCGCAGATAGAAAGCCGAGAGCTAGAGAATGACCCGCATTGCACAGGGTTTGCCACTGGCAGAGAATATGGTGATGCCGAGAGCTAGAGAATGACCCGCATTGCACAGGGTTTGCCACTGGCAGAGAATATGGTGATGCTTTGACGCAGGGATTGAAAAATTGAAAGAAAAAGGTGAAAAAGGTTGTAGGTTTGGTTTAGGCTTAGCCTTCTTCCCAGCCCTTGCTGAACACACCGTTCTTGTGCAAAGCAACTGGCTGTCCTGGAGTGTACTCCATCGGCCTCATCCAGAAGATTGCGTGTGTTGGGCAAACGCCTACACATGCGCCGTCTGAAATACATCTTTCTGGATAAAAGACGAACGCCTTACCTCGCTTCCATCCTTCGACCGGCTTTACCCTGAGAACGTCTGGACCTAGGGCAGTGCAAATCTCTACACAGAGCGCACAGCCGATGCATCTTTGCTCATCAACGTCTGGAAGTATAGCAATTGGCATCTATAATTCACTTAGTGGTCAGTATCGGTCGAAACTATTTAAACCCTATGCAGACTGCAAAACGCTGTTATAACATTATCATCAGTAACATCATCAAAAAAGATTACCAAAAGAATCCTCATGCCGGTGCATGCAGTTGATGTGTGTTTTTGCATATGTAAATATCTGTGAATGTGTCACGCACGGCAACATGTTCGCTGCAAAAAGCTTGTTTGGTGAAAAAGAAAGAAAAGAGAAAGAAATATTTCTTGCTACTTGTTCATGCGGAGAACGTCGACTTGGCCACTGTGGAGCCAATCCTTCAGTTCTTCATGTGTCGGCTTGGCATCGTGCTTGCCTGCCAAGTGAAGATGCAGAAGAACATAGTTAACCTGATTTAGCAATGGCTTGTTTGATTCGTCGCCCTTGCGAGCCTTTGCCTTCAAGTCAGCTGGAACGGTCTTCCACCAGTCATCAAATTTCCTAACCATAGCACCAAAGTAACGAACGGAACTTAATAAGCCTTTTGGGTTTTTTCAACGGTGTTATACGGCGATGATTCGACGTGAAACTGCATATAGCACGCATAAATATGCCGTCGTTTCACACCGGCAAAAATTATAGGGACTTGGCTACCACCTGTTGCTGCCTATCCAACATGCCTTTTGCCATTCACCAGCTGCGTGACGCGAACAGGGCATACAGGCAGTTTCTGGACAGCAGCCCCAATCCCCACCACGCACGGTACATCTTTCCGTTTTTCGCGGGGTCCTACTTTGCATACCGCAAAGTTGACGTTGCCAGATTGGCTGCAATAGCTAATGCCGTTTCTCACTCTCCCTGCTACCTGGATGTAGGCTGCGGATATGGAGACTTTCTCGAAAAGATCCGCAAAGTGCTGCCGAAAGCTTCAGGGATAGAGAAGGAAGGCGGAATCTTTTACTCCTTTCAGGTTGTAAAGCCCGATTACATTTCGCTGATGCCGATCGAGGCCTACACGCAGAGTTGCGATCTCGCCTTTGTGGGATGGATGGAGCCAGGGCAGGACTTTCGGGGCCAGGTCTCCCGCTTTGCAAAGTGCGTGGTTACCACCTTTGATGCCGGCGGCCAGTGCGGGATAAACGGTGGATGCGAGTACGAGGAGTTCGGATATGAGAGGGTCGCCTGGTGGAGGACACCGTCATGGATTGATGTCAACGCAGAGCTCATGAACAGGCATTACACAAAAGGGATTGGAGAACAAAGAAAAGAAGAGCTGGCAGGGCTCAGGTCAGCCCACAATTTCTGGTATGTGTATGCAAAGCCGGAGCATCTCGACGCCGCAAGGTCAGGCCTCAAGGCCCAGCTTCAAAAAGAGGATCCAAATGACGCATTTGACTTTGAGTCGGTGCTGGACGAATGCGGCTTTGGGTACATGGAAAAGCTGCCGGGGCTCACCACGGCTGGCACGCTATGGGAAGTAATTTTTGATTAGCCATGCCCAACACCCTGCAGGACATGCAAAATGCGTGGGCGGCCCTTGCCAAATTTCGCGCCCATGCCGCATCGCCATACCACGAGCGATACAGCTTTCCATTCCTCTGCGGCTCTTATTTTGCCTACCGCAAGGTCGACGTGATGCGGCTGGCTGCCATTGCAAGGTCAGCATCA
>DATEIL010000194.1:0-5477 GCA_035279085.1 Nitrososphaera sp. | reverse complement strand
TTCTCCTGCTGCTTTTTCCGGAAACCTGCCTGCCGAAAATCCATCCCGGATATTGGATCTGTGTGCAACCTCATTATTGTAACGCCTGTATGGCACTGCTTCTTTTCGGGCAATGACATTTTCCAAGAATTCTCTCGCCTTCTCTATGGACTTGCCCTTGACTGCAACCGCGATCTCCCTAGAATGCTTGTGCGAGATATCCTTCTCCCGTATGGAGGCCCGTACGTGTTTTGCTTTGTCATAATTCTGGAAAGAATAACCAAATTGTGGCATGGCAATCACTTTAGTGGAACGTAGAGGCTGGATCGTGAAGAACCTACACCCGGGGCACCGTGTTGAACGCGCTTGTTGGTAATGGCATACTCGCCGAGATAATGGCCTATCATTTCAGGTTTGATTGCGACTTGGGCAAACTCTTTTCCATTGTGAACATGGATAGTCAGGCCAACCATGTCAGGTAGTATTATCATGTCCCTTACATGAGTGCGTAGCTGGCCCTTCAGTTTGCCTTCACGAGCCAGCTTGACCTTTTCCCTCAACTTTCTCTTTTCATCGTTCATGTAGGTGCTGACGCGTTTGTCAAGGGATCTGCGCTGCCTCGAGTTGAGTAGAGGTAGCAGATTCTCAATCGACAAAGTCTGAAGCTGTTCAGGAGTATAACCTTTGAACTTGAATTCACGTACCAACTATATCACTCACTCCTTCCTTTCTGCACCACTTTTAAATCTAACGAGAAAATGCTCAATCTTCTTTTTACACCAGTCCAAGTTTGGTCGCCAGTTCGCGCGCCCCTTCTGAAGCCTTGAAATGTGCAAAAGCTTTCTTTCCCCGAATGGTCCGAGTCGTGTTGACTTCATCTACCTCTGCTTCGTAAAGGATCCTTATCGCCTCGATTATCTGCTTCTTGCTGGCCCTTTCAGTTACAATGAAGGCGAGTTTGTTCTCCTTTTCTATCTGGTTGAATGTTTTTTCTGTTACGTAAGGCGCAATGATAAGCGATGTTGCTTCTTCCGCAGTCATCCCAGTCGTCGCGCTGGTGTTCTTGGGCGCCCCGCTTTCAGGTAATTTTGATTGCCCGGGGGTTTCATTATTGCTCATTGTTTGGTCAGCTCCATTACTTTGTGAAGTGGCGACTGCAAGCTCTTCATCTGATCAACCGCGTTCTGCGAGAATACTGTTAGCCTGATGGGTTTTGAGCCCGGAGCAAGGTCGAGTACGCTAACGTCTCGGACTTGTTTGACGTCGACTCCCAAGATGGAGTGTCTTAGCTGTAGTAGTTTTGAGTCATTGCCGACAACTAGTAGCGCGCTTGTTCCTGCCTTAGCATCTCTGCCTCTGCGCCTTGAAGTTCCGGACCGTGCCTTGCGTGTAAGACCTGCCCTAGTGAGATCCTCTCCGATTCCAATGTCCACGAGAGCTTTTTTCAGATCTCTGGTCTTGGTGAAAGACTCTATTTCATTAGATACTATTATTGGAAGTTTAGTCTTGTCTGAAAGCTTGTGGCCGCGCCTTTCCACTAGATCTCTTCGCGCGGTTGCTGCTATTGCGGAGCAAAGCCCTAGCTGTTTTTCTTTCTTGTTTATCTTTTTGTAAATGTTCTTCCAAGATTCCGGGGGATGAGCTACCCTGCCGTGCCTGACACCTGCGACACTTGCGGCTTGTCCTGCCCTTGGGAATCCTTCACCTCGTGCCCTCGCAAGTCTTGCTATTCCCAGACCTGTGTTTCGTGATTCTGCACTGACCATTTCACCGGCGGCCGGATACCTTCCCTGTCTCTGATAAGAGTGTGATTTCAGGTTTACATAGACCTTGTGGATAACTTCAGGCCGGTATGGAGTGTCAAAGACAAGCGGAAGTTCTATTTGTTGTCCTGATTTGCCGGCGCCTATGCTAATAACTTCACCTTTTGCCATCTTATTCCACCACGACCTCCAAGACTTTTGGTTCTAGAACCTTCTTTGGAACGTTTCGGATCGGTTGTCGCATGCGAATAAGACGCTGAGCAACACCTGGAACTGAGCCCCTAACGACCATGTATTCTCCGCGAACCAAGCCAAAGTGCTTGAAACCGCCTGATGGGTTGATTGAGTTCTGGCCATCCTTTTCGGCATCTGACATGATCAATATCCTCTTGTTGTACTCCGTCCTCTGGTGAAAACCCCTCTGACCCTGCCTGGCAACGGTATACATTACCACGGCAGGAGAAATCGGCCCCAGTGTTCCAACGGCACGGACGCTCTTTCTGGATTTGTGCTGCTTGCGCTTTACCCCAAACCTAGTGATGGGCCCTTCAACTCCTTTGCCTCTTGTTATGCCGAAAACATCAATGTTCTGACCTGTTTGAAAAATGTCGCTGGCTTTCATTTCTCGGCCAATGATCGTCTTTGCAAATTCAAACTGCGTCTTTGCATCTTTGCCAGAGATCGCGATTTCAAAAACAAAGGGCGTCTTTTGAGAAATACCGATGGCATGTGGCGAAACGGACGCGATGGCAACTACAGAGGTCGCGCTGCCCAACGAGCCTTCTGCCTTTGACATGCCGTCTTCGGCATGCTTTGCATCAAACTTACGCGAAACTTCCTTTGGCACGTCCTTGGCATAAATGTCAAAAATTGCGTGGTGACCATAAAGATCCTTCTTGTAACCTCTGATGCCGATGATCTTGACAGGCGGTGTTGCGATCACGGTAGCAGCATTCAAAAGCTGCTTGCCAAAATTCGGAGTTTTTTCCCTGTCGTCAATGGTGAGAACGTGAATACCGCCAACTTTGAAACCTGCAAATCCAAGGAGAGCTGCTTTTTCGCCTGCGATTTGAGGCCAAGTTCTAACCCTTGCCTCAAGGCTCTGTGCTCTTGCTCTTGGCCTAAAAGCAACGCTTCCTCTCCTCGGAGCGCTATACTTACGATGACCCATAGTTACTGCATGACTCTGCCAGTCCCTTTAATAAGTTATTTGACCTTTTTAAGATCGAGATGTATTTGTTAGTATGTCTCTCGCAAGTTATCGATGATTTCTTGACAGATTAAGAGAAGTAGTAGTACTAGCACCACCAAAATCAAGAACAACGTCAAACCAAGGTTCCGACAAAAGGTCAGCTGCGCCCTGCCCTGTTATTGCTTTCTGTAAGATGTAAGTGAGCTATTTATGATAGACAGACTCCCAAGGACTGCTTCCTCTAACCTGACTGTTTCAGTTCCTTGGTCGGGAAACATGTTTACTATGAACTCGGAGGACTTCAAACTTCCTCCTTCTTTTGCAACAAGTTCGTGGACGCCGTGCTTTGGAGATCCAAAAATTACCAGTAGGTTTTGCGCGTTCCTGGCCCTTTCGATGAATTTCGCTTCCGCATTTTTGAACAAACTGCCCTTCTTGGAGGTGTACACAGTAAGCGTATTTTCCAGCCCGGAGACAAGTTTGGTAATCGACGGAACTTCTTTTACCTCATATCCCCAGTATTCCCGGATGTCTTGATCCGTTGCCTCGGCAGCCCGAAGATTCGGGTAAGGTGAAGTGAATTTTACATTCACTTTTTTGCCTTCATGTCCTTGGCCATCAAATGGTACTAGTGAACCAAGACCCACTTCGATGAAAAATTGACCCTTCACTTTGGCAATTACCCCAGTCCTGACATCGCCTGATTTGACCCTCTTGATTTCCACTAGCGGCTTGTGATGCGGTGCCTTTATCGGATGGAGAATTCCAGCATATTCGAGCTGGTGCATCCTCGGATAGAGAATCTTTCGAAGGTACTGAGGAGTATCAAGGTACTGCAGAATCGTCCTCAGCAGATTTGCGTCCTGTCCTTCAAATTGAGAAAGCAAATCATGGTAGATGTATATCCTGTTTGTCCGAAAAATTGCACAGGCCCGGGCGAATTGAGCAATCTTGGTGCTCTTGTCCCGCTTTGTCTGTTCATCAGAGAGCGCAGAATCGGGTATTGCGACCCATAGGTTCGGCATATACTATCTACTCTTCTAGTAGACCCTTTATCGTTCCTTCGAGGTACCCGTTTGAGCCAAATGAGGTTGACCTCAGGACGCCCTTTCTGTCCACCACGATGCTCGAAGGCGTTCCGCGGAGTGCATACTCTTCAAATGTGAGTGCAGAAAACTCCTTGCCCTGAAGATAATGCTTAACCCGCTGCACTAGCTCCTGCCTCTCCTTCTCATTATATGACCTAAATTCAGGCACTTTTTCCTCAACAAAGTCCATTATCTTGCTTTCAGTCAATGACCCAGAGTCCTTTCGAAGGAGATCCATTCCTACAGGGAACGGTATCTTGAAGGTAAGCTTACCTCCTTCCTTTAACTGCCCATACTGCGATAGCGCGTTCAACGTCTCCCCGACGACCTCGCCTGTCGTAACCAGTTTCCGAAGGTTCTCCAGATTGTTTTTGTCAAAATCCTCAAAGGCCGTGGCTAGTCCAAGAATTGTCAGTCCCTCTTCTCGATACTTTGAGTAAAGGTCAATTGCCTCAGGGATACCGTAAAGAAAACAGCCAGGGCAGTTCACCTGAAAAACCTCCACCAAAACCACGTTTCCCTTTTCGCTGTCAAGATTGGTCGGTTTGCCTTGGACCCATTCGGAGACATGGAGATTTGGTGCAGGCGATCCTATTTTGGCAGCCATTTCACGACGCCGTATTTGTGAGAACTCGTGAAAAATTACTTGGCGTTCCTGACCTAGGCACCGCGCTTGCCTGATCTTTCACGAGCCAGTGACGCATAGCGCTCGATATCCTCCTCTTCCACTTTCCTCATTGTCTTGTTGCTAGTGTCAATTATGGCCATCTTCAAGTGTCGCGTACCAGTCTTCTCTTCGCTAACCAGGTATATTGATTCTATGGCAAGGGATGCGGCTTCTTCAAGTTCAACTTCGGGCTTGTAGTTTTTCTCCAAAAATTCGGTCACCTGATCGCTTCCGGCGCCGATGGCGACTGCATCATATCCAATGTAAGTGCCGCTAGGATCGGTGAGGAACAGAGAGGATCCGTTCTTGTCCACGCCTGCGAGGATAAGCGCGACGCCAAATGGTCTTACGCCGGCATACTGGGTAAACTGCTGCGCCATATCTGCAAGATTCTTTGCGACACCTTCAACGTCGACCGGCTCATCATAGATCAACCTGTTGCTTTGAGCAAAGAAGCGCGCATGATCTACCTGTGTTCTCGCATCAGGAATATATCCAGCTGCAGCGACACCAATATGGTCGTCTACCTGAAATATTTTCTGAGTAACGTTCGAAATTTGGAGCTTTCTTGCTTTCTCCTCAACTGCCAAGATTACACCTCCCTTACATTTGATACCTATTGCAAGTGTTCCTCGCCTGACAGTTTCAATAGCATATTCGACCTGGTAAAGTCTCCCATCCGGAGAAAATACAGTAATTGCTCGGTCATATCCTGCTGCTGCTGGTAACAATTCGATCTACATTTTTCGCCACGTTCCATTTAAGTTTACCTCGGTAGCACCGGGCAA
>DATEIL010000193.1:0-3318 GCA_035279085.1 Nitrososphaera sp. | reverse complement strand
CTTCTTCCACCTTTATCTCGATACGTGCAATGGCGCTATCCACCTTGCCATCATTGACTCTAAAGTTGAAACTGTCCCACCCAAGGTAATCGCTGGACGGCAAGTAGGTCAGGTTAGGGGGCGAGCCGGCGAGTTTCCCGTGCGCTGGAGGCGAATTAATGAAATATGCCAACAGGTCGCCGTCAGGATCTGATCCTGTCAAGTTGACAGAGAGCGTTTCATCCTGACGAGTGGCCAATTGCGCACTCTGAGCTGTCGGAGGGTCCTGCACCGGCGTGACTGCCACAGTAATCGTGGCTACTTCACTTTCAAACCGCGTGTCGCTTGCCTGAGCGGAAAAAGAGTCGGTCCCGTTAAAGTCGGGGTTCGGAGTATATGTGACGTATGCGGAATCGTGGTCGTACGGCTTTATTTCACCTAGCGTACCGTGGGCCGGGAAGTCAACTATCTTGAATGACAGCGACGATGAGCCCTTGTCGTCGGCGTCAAGCGATATTACCACTTGGCCGTCTTCCTGAACCTCGACCTGGGTATTTTCCATCCTAGGCCCGCTGTCAGTAGCCAGTACCTTTATAGACACTTCTCCCAGAAAGCTGTCTTCCTTGCCGTCGTTTACCTTGAAAGTAAATCTATCTTTGCCGTCATAGTCTGTTTCAGGAACATATGTCAAAGTGCCAGCATCAGGATCGAAACCGTTGATCGCGCCATGCTGCGGCTGGTCCACAAGTGAGTAGGTAATGTTGTCGCCATCAGGGTCGCTGCCGGTTAGCGTAATCACAACTTCCTCGCTGCTCTCAATACTGATCGTCTGCGATCTTGCAGAGGGCGCGCGGTTAGGAGCTGTCACCGCAAAATCAGCAGAGGCAGAAGTGGATGGAAGGAGAGGCAGGTGACTCTTTGCGACAACTTCGTAAGATCCCTCGTCGATTGAGTTAGGTATCCAGAATGTGGCTGAAAATCGGCCCAGTGCATCTGTAGTGATGGTAGCGGGTTCTGTATCCATGTTTCCCCCGTCAAACGTCAAAGTCACTACCGCGAAAAAAGGAAAGCCCGAGCCGGTTACCTCAACGTGTGTCCCCGGCATACCTTCGGATGGAGAGAGCTCAATGGCGGGCTCTGCGTGTGCCGAGCTGGCACCCGTAAGCGTAGCAAGCGATGCTACCAGGAGTATAAGAGGAATGGCAAGGAGCCTAGATGATGGCTGCGACGCCCTGCCCAATGACCCAAACAAATGTCCTTCGCTGTTAGGTTTTTGCAGGCTCGCATTTAAGGTGAATATCGTTACTATTACAGAGCCCAGCCTACATTCCAGAAATCACATTGTTATGGAAGATTCAACCACCCATCTCGAGATTTGTTGTCCAATAAATGATAGGCGTGTGTGGATACATACACTCTCTCTCACTCTGACGACCTCGACCAGGTCTGATGGCCGTAAGAATTCCTCAAAGAATCCGCGACCATATAGGCAGCCTGCACTCCGTGCTAGAATAGCTCCCTGAGATATTCCTTGTTAAAGTAAGCCAGAACCGCTAGCAGACCAAGCCCGATAATCAGGCTTGTGATAGGCGTCATGACCGCGGCGGAGATGTCCCAAATTGCCCTCCATAGCAAGACGACAGCCACCAGGCCGATGATGCCGGCAAGCAGTTCCTTTCGTCTCTTGCGGTGTGTTTCAGCCTTCCCCATGACGCAGAAGTCCCTGCCATACATTGGTCATTAACAAATAATAGCAGGATATGTATCGAACCGTGCCAGAATCAGATTGTCGGAAGCATCAAGATGATATGGCGAAATCTCGATAGGATGTGTGTATGAGAGCGTGTACTGAATTTTCCGGCTTTTCTGGCGAAAATATCTACGCACGCCTGAACAGAACCATGCATCCGCCTTCATTCATCCAGATGCGACCTCACCGGAATAATCTGCACTAACATGAGTCTGAAGCAACTTTGTGAAGATGCCACAGCACCGCTTAAGTCGGCTAGTACGACTTTAGGGTTATGAGAATTACAAAGGATAGAGAATATGCGGTAGTGCTATTCCTAGTCGCAGGGCTATTGCCTGCAATGCTACCCTTCGGTTACGCGCAGTCAACAGCCCCCGAATTTCCGTCTTCAGGACAAAGTGGAATTTCAGGCAGCAATTCAACGGCGCTTGCAAACAGCACTGATTTAGAGTCTGCAAAACAACGATATCTGGAAGCGTGGAACCAGACTGATTTTCACGTGGCTTTCAGCACTTTTATCGAAGGATATTCTGAACAGGGATATGGCGTGTATGTAGAACACCCAAGTGACGTATTTAACCCCGGAGACACAATAACGCTATATCTCGAGCCGGTTGGATATAGCTACACCCCTGTTCTAAACGAGGCAGGCGACGCACTATATAGGGTAAACCTTACGGCACAAGTCGCTATCGAGGATGCCTCCGGAAACCTGCTTGCCACCATCGAAAACCTGCCTCCGTTTGAAGTAACCTCGCACCATAAGAATACAGAGCTCTACATGACAGTGACAGTGACTCAGCAAGAGCCATTTCCTGAGGGGACGTACAAGTTCACATACAAGATAGGTGACGGGCAGACGGGCGAGACGGCAGTCATCAGCAAGAACGTGAGAGTAGCAGAGACGGTGTCGTCATAGCCCAAATTGGGGTCTGCTACTGCAGCTGGCAACAACAACAGCAGCATTTTCAGCAAAGGCATTAGGCGCGCTAAAATACTCGGGAGTATATCCCTATTGCGCTTGACCAAGCAGCCAAAGACGCTTTCTGAGGCCGCAGATGGCCTAGACAAGGAAGCTATTTTTGACGTGCTGTATGCAGGCTTGGAAAGCACGCTTGGGGTCGAAACTACCTCTCTTTTGTTCAAGACAATGAAGTTGATATACAATTTTGAGGAGCAGGAGATGCCCTCCAACCTGGAGCGTTTCGACGAGCTGATGGCAAAGATACTTGGCATATCAACTGCAAAAATAATCCGCCAAAACTTTTTTGAAGAATTCAAAAAAAGGCTCAAGAAAATTGGTTGACAATGCCAGCAGAGTTTTTGCTGGGAACGAATGGTGGGAGAGCGGAGAAAGCTGAGCTCGCTTCTTGTCACGGAGAAGCGAGGACTGCTTAACCAAAGGGCGACTTTTCTATCCACCTTATTATGATAAGCTCTGTTTCAGCCGAGTTTCCCTGTTCGTCTTCTACGATTATGCGAACCGTTCCTTGGAACCTGTAGGTAGTAGTAACGGTCTTGAGCACTTCTTCCTCGCCTGTTTCAGTAGAGTTGGTTATCCATCTTTCGATGACCTTGACTTCGTCTCG
>DATEIL010000192.1:0-5279 GCA_035279085.1 Nitrososphaera sp. | reverse complement strand
GAAAATGGTTGCCCGAACCCAGGCTTCCGAGCTGCGACGCGCCTCTCTTTCTTGCAGTGTCAGAGACGCTTCCCGGATCTGCCCCTGCCATCCTGCCTCCTTCCTCGCAGACTTCGGCATCCTGGTCGGTGCCATAGCCGTGCTGTACGGCCCACCGTGCGCCTTCGACAAGCAATTCGTCGAGTTCAGAGCGCGACAGTTTGACCGAGCCTTCGCTCCCAACGCCGGATGGTATGGAGCGGAACAGCTCGTTTACCAGGTCTTTCAGGCGCGGCCGCAAGTCTTCCTCGGTCAGGTTTGTGTGCATGAGTCGGACTCCGCAGTTGATGTCATAGCCCACGCCGCCGGGGCTAATCACGCCCTCTTCCATGTCGGTGGCGGCGACGCCTCCAACCGGAAAGCCGTATCCTTCATGGCCGTCTGGCAGCACCACGACGTGCTTTCTGACTCCCGGCAAGGTGGCCACATTTGCCGCCTGGTCAATTGTCCTGTCCGTTGCCATCTTTGATATCAACTAATCATTTGCATAAATCGTAACTGGGACTTTCATCCCCTTCTCAGGATTGGCATCAATCCTGAATTCAAGATCGCTTATCTTTTTGATCCTGTGATTGCCACTCTTGCTGACAAGATCGCTCAAAGCTGTGTCACTGAATTGACTTGAGGAGTAATTATAAGCCTACCTATCTTCTCATTAATGTCGTTCTTCTTATGTTACTATATTACCATCATTGCAATTACAATAACAACAATTACTACTTCTGTTGCTGCTCCTCGTATCCGCGGAACCTTGAAGAGTA
This sequence comes from Nitrososphaera sp., assembly GCA_035279085.1. Lineage (GTDB taxonomy): Archaea > Thermoproteota > Nitrososphaeria > Nitrososphaerales > Nitrososphaeraceae > Nitrososphaera. Next base: position 4,479 of record DATEIL010000192.1, on the reverse strand, counting down.
CTCTTTGAGTATGGGCTCCCCTGTGATTTTGTAGAGCTGGGCGATCTGCTTTGTCTGGCCGGCGTGATAGCTCTTACTTGCAGTGGTTCCCAGCAGGTCATAGTATGACCAGTCGCCCGCATCATACCGCGGAAGGTTATCGCGCAGCCAGTTCAGCCCCTTGCTAAATACAAGCATAGCCCTGTCGTCTCGAGTATAGTCATAGTATTCCTTGATAAGAAGGAGGGACTTTGTGTGGCTGTTGAGCACGTATGTCTTGGACGCTCCGGGCTTGGCAAGTATCTGGAGAAAGACCGAGTCGTCCCCTTCCCTGCTTGCCACGCCGCCGCCATTGTAATCAACCATGAACGCCCCAAACGCCCTCCTCGCTTCCTGCATGTATCTCTCGTTGCCTGTTTCATCATACGCCTTTATGAGCACGTCGATTCCGCGGGCCTGGGCAAGAGCCGATGCGTATGGGGCCCTGAAACCATTGTTGTTGCTGTTGTTGTCTTCTTTGTAGTACGGCCAGTCAAATGAATATTCCCAGAGTGAATAGCTGCCCTTGTCTGTCGCATGCTGTACGAGCCAGTCCGCCGTGTTTAGGAATTTTTGCCATGATTCGGCGCTGCCTGTTGTCTTGTAATCATAATAGTACTTGGCGCCTCCCATCCCAAGCACTGTAGGATTGTATACCTTGCCGATATTTGCTCCATAATCAAACATCATGACTCCCTTGTCGTCGGGCACGGCGTGAGCAACAGGGTTTTCTTGTACCAAGGCAGCAATTCCTGCGGCTGCCGAGAATATTAATGATGAAATGAAAATTCCGGATAATAGCTGCACACAATCTTATTACTGATTTTATCTAAAGAAGCATCTGGTAGAGATTTCAGAATCAGCTCTCTACCTGACAACGTTTATTTTCTTCACTCGATCTTCCTTTAGAGCGTAGGGTAGGGAGGAAGAGAGAGAAAGAGATATGCCGATACTGCCCATAGATTCTGGCCGCTATGGTAGCAAGGAGATGAGGGAGATTTTTGAGGATGAAAGCAGGCTTCGCTACCAGCTGAGCTTTGAAGGGGCCGTAGCCATGGCGCAGGCAAAGATAGGCATGATACCCGAATCTGCAGCAAGGGAGATCAGCAAGGTTGCAAATTCCGGGAGTGTCACAATATCACGGGTAGCTGAACTCGAATCGGTGAGCGAGCATGATACCGCTGCGCTTGTAGAAGCACTGGCCGAGCAGGTCTCTGCAGGAACAAAGCCCTGGATCCACTATGGCCTTACGAGTAATGACGTTGTAGATACTGCCACGTGCATCCAGATGTCATCTGCATTTCAGATAATTGGAATAAAGGTGGCGAAATTGGCGGAGCTTTTGTCCGACAAGGCAGTCGAATACAAGCAGGTGCCGGCCGTAGGGAGGACCCACGGCCAGCATGCCAGCATCATTGCGTTTGGCCTTAAATTCGCAGTCTGGGCTGCTGAAATGGCAAAGCACCTTGAAAGGATTGACGAAGGCAGAAAGCGGTTTCTCCTGTGCAAGACGCTTGGCGTGGTAGGAACAGGATCGCTTATGGGCGACAAAGCACTCAAGGTCCAAGAGTTAGCGGCAGAGAGCCTAGGCCTCTATCCTACGGATGCCGCAACCCAGGTCATTCCCCGGGAGAGGTTTGCAGAAATGCAGTTCCTGATGGCCCTGATAGGGTCAACTCTTGACAAGATTGCAATTGAAATCCGAAACTTGCAGCGGACAGAGATAGGCGAAGTAGCCGAGCCATTTAGGAAGGGTCAGATGGGAAGCAGCGCGGTGCCCGTAAAGCGCAACCCCATCAAGAGCGAGCGCGTTTCTTCATTGGCCAAGATACTGAGGTCGCTTGTCAGCGTTTCCATGGAAAATGTCGCGCTGTGGCATGAGCGGGATCTCTCCAATTCTGCAAATGAGAGGTTTACACTGCCAGAAGCTTCGATCCTGCTTGACGAGATGCTGGGTGCAATGACCCGGGTGATTTCAGAAATGAAGGTAAACAAGGACAGGATTGCATCCAACATTGACATAACAAAGGGTCAGATCTATGCCGAATTTGTGCTCGAAGCGCTGGTAAAGAAGGGAGTTGCGCGCTTTGACGCCTACAGGGACATCCAGCGCGTCGCATTTGCGTGCCTTGAAAGCGGCGGGCAATTTTCAGATGCCGTTTCAAAAGACCCGGCGCTGTCCAAGCACTTTACGGAAAACGAGCTTGCCGAGCTGTTCCAGTCAAAGAACCACCTTGCGGCATCCGGAAAGATAATAGACAATGTTTCAAGGCTCGTCAATAGTGCAACAACTGAAAGCAAGAGAAGAGCAGAGAAGAAGGATAAGAATTAGCAATAGTGGTAGTAGTAGGGTTATCTAGCATTATTTTGCGCCCATATTGTTTAGTCAGGCCTGGATTATGCACACATAAACGCGCACATACACACGCACGTGCAAGACTTGAAAAAGTGCCGCCGGTGAGATTTGAGCTCACGACAGCTCGGTCTTCAGCTTCACCCCAAAAAGGTCGAGTGCTCTCCCAGGCTGAGCTACGACGGCACCGACAAGTGTGTTCTAGAATTCCTATATAATCTATCCTGCGTATTCTGCAAGACAAGGTGGATTATGTCTGGTTTGCCACACTTTGTTTCACTCGATTCAAATGCAGCCCTAGTAATTGGGAAAGGCAAATGGTGCCCAGAACGGATTGTGTCAGCTCAGTTGAGGGGGCTGTGGTTGCGAGTCCTGCAAGCCAAGTAATTTTAGAACCATGCGCCATACCTCGACCGGTGTATCTTTATCAAGAGACATTGTGATGGTAGCCTGAATGTTCGATGCAGAAGATAACTGCGGTTGACGAGGCGCTTGTAATGTCTTTGAAACGGTCAATTCTTTTGGTTGCACTTCCTCTTCAGATTTTCCATTGTCGTTCTGCACGGGTTCTACCATGTTCCCATCGTCTGCAGTTCTTACCTTCGTTGGACCTCGTGGCTTGCGATCACCCTTTGGTAGAATGCCCTTTAGCTCTTCAGATACGTTAATTCCTGAAAGAGTTGCGAGCCAAACGAAAAATTTGGACGCCGCTTTTGCATTGGGTAGCGTAAGTCCATATCTGTTCTGATCTGTGTAGTATGCGTAAAGGTATTCCGGTTTTGCTTTGTCTACCTTAATTGTCGATAGCAAGTGAGCATAGGCGTCATTGACGATCTTTGCGAGGTTGCCGACAAATACTTCTCCTTCTGCATTCAGCAAATGTATCCGATCAGTCGGTTTCCCATCAGCATCGATTATTCCGAGGAATCTTAGAGCGTTAGCAAATTTTCCTGTAGTGCTCGGGTCGATCAAATCATGTGCTACGATAAAATTCTTATCGACTACTTCAACACGCGTAGTCTTTGCAACATCGAAAAATTTGCTGATTGCAATCATTGGGCAATCATACGGGGGTCTAGGGAGCTTGAGTTTTGCTTCACCGTCGTTCGCAGCAGCCATGCTGGGTATAAAAAGGAGCTAACTATCTAATATAGGCTACGACTATAACTCCTGTTTCCTGTTCTTATAATATAGGTAGAGACTGCGAATAACGGTTGGTGTAAACAAGGTCGTCAGCAATGCTCCCTGTTTTGTTATGACCCAAGGCTGACTTGTCTCCTTGTCTGGCGCATGGTGTGTCATGTTCCTTATCCCGCCCATGCCATGCAAAATATGATTCTGGCTGTTCAGGATCACTTTGTTTCCCTTTAGCAGATCGCCAAGCTCAATCAGACCCTTTGCGCCTGTCACATTGATGCCCTTATCCTCTCCAAGTCTCCACAGGAACAATTCGAGTGCTTTTGTTGACTTTGCTGCCGCAGAGTCGGGGTCTGCTTCAAACCCTAGCAGCGCGCCTGAAAGTTCCTCGATATCGACGCCCTTGCTGTCCATGAATGCATAGGTTTCCGCACCGAGCATGTCGATCACAAACACCTTTGTTTTTAATTCTGCCTCAAAGGCGCCAAGCAGCTTCATCACATACTCGGCGCTTAGCTTTTCAACTTTGACCCTGACATTTACTTTGCCGGACATCTTGTCATAGTCTATCAACTTGGCATAGATGCCCCATCTTCTCAGGGACTGCTCCACAATATTCGCGGTTCCCTTAACCTGAAGTATTCCTTTGGTCCTTGCAGCTGCGTCTGTAGAGTTGTAGCCTTTGCTAGCAAAATCGATATACAAAAGGAAAGGAGCATAATTCTTTAGACAAGCCTCAAATGGCACAAATAGCTGCTCTTTAGTTGCCTGCTTGATATCATCTCTAAGTGTATCTGATGGATAATACTCGCCTTGCTTTTCTTTAGCAAGACCTAGTTGATTGCAAACGGAAAGAGCGCCTGAGACATAAGACGGCGACAATGCTTTTGTAAAGCATCCATTTACAGAATTCACTGTCACTGGGTTAGAACTATTTGCCAGAATCTTGGCAACTTCCATAACGAATTCCG
>DATEIL010000191.1:0-16079 GCA_035279085.1 Nitrososphaera sp. | reverse complement strand
CCTTCTTCTTTTTGTGTCCGCAATACCTTGCGTAGTTTTGTAGTTGCTCTTGTACCATCAAGGAAGGTTGTCCAAACTCAGACTATAGCAGGAATATCAATTCTGGCAGAACCATGCTTGTTGGTGATGGTTGCCCGCCCTGGTAATCCCATATGCCAAGTGGATTAACAACTTCATTGAACTTCTCCTCCAAGCTTTCCTTTTCTCTATTTATGCCGAGAGGTCCAGAGTTTAATCTGCTCGTTTGGCATCTTATAGGCGAGATTGGCCAACCAGTTTCATGCTACCGTCTCTGTCTTTGTGTTGCAGAGGACCCTATATTGATGCATGATTTTTGTTGCCTTCCCAGTATGGCTCCAATTTCTTTGGCGCTCGTGCGACTTGGCAAGATACTCACGCGAGACAGAACAAGATATAGCATAAACACACGTACTATTTTTCACCTTATTGTGAGATTGATCAACACACTTTCTCTTAATACACCAATAAAAGAATAATTGGTATCGGCTGCAACGGCTGTCGATATTCATTCAGGCTCGAAAGCCCGAAAGGGCGAGTAGAGCTTGCTTGCCCCTTTTATGGGGCAGGGGCTGTCATGACCTGCGACTCATGTGACTTGAAGTTCTGCCCCACCTCAGCTTGTTTCAATAGCCATGCCCTGTGTTTTTTCCCCAGTTCAGAATGGTTGTATTGATTCATCAGGCGCGTATTTCTCTTTGTACTCTTTGGCCACTCCAGCTAGATGCTCAAAGTTTGCCATGTAGCGGCTGTTCCTTCGCAGCTTTCTCTCCATCATGACATTCTCCTCCAGCGCGTTCCAGCATGAAATCGTGGTATCCCAATATGCGTCGAGGAACACTTCGGATGAAAGAAGATTGTTTTTGACGAAAGTCCCGATCATTTCAAAGTCAGACCGCACCATTGCAATCTCTTGATGAATCTCCTCCTCGTTTGTTTTCTCGCCATTGAGCCTGCTCCTGTGATGTTTGTAGATAATCTGTCTTGCCTTTCTGTGAGTATCGTTGTTCAGCAAATGAAAGACTTCCATCAGGCCAGTTAGCTGGACCTGACTTCTTGTAACATCATACTGCTTTTTGCGAAAATAGACCGTGACCGTGGTCATGATTGCAGTCGTAGCAGCTACTAGCACAGTGATAATGGTTAGCGTGGTTCCTTCTTCTAGTGACATTTGAGATTTCTTATGACTTGGCAACGGTCGGCAATTAAGATTTTGGCACTAGCTTAGAATAACAGTCCTTCTATCAAAGTTAACGGGCTGACATGTAACGCGAAATCGACCCAAGTGATACCAGCGTAAAAAATGATGGAAGGACTGGATGTTTTTTCATTCCGTTTTCTTATTTTGGTACTCTGCTATCTTGATCCAGCCCTTGTCTTTTCGTCAATTCTCTGTCTCTTTGCTTCAAAGGCCATAATTGCACCAGTCAATACAACGAATGCAATCTGCATCGCTTCAACTGCAATTCCCATCTCATTTATCATTCCTCCTCTTCCAGTAATGGGATTGCCCGGCATCCTTGTGGTTACCCAGATTGCTATCAGCACAATTGTCCCGGCTATTCCTATTGCATACAATGGCATGCCCCATTTCTTTACCATTGGCACAACCCAAAAAATCTGGGCTATACCGCCTACAATGAATAGTATTGCCCCATTTGGATTGAAGTTGAGCATGTTTGGAGCCATTGTCAGGTGCAGTATGCCAGCTATGGCAGTTGTTGCAGCTGCCGCATAGTACAGCGCGCTTGGTAGTTGAGCCATTTTACCAATTTTCCCCTCGTTAGGCAAAAAAATAGAATTCATCTTATTTAAAGAGCTTGGAAAGAGAGGCGTCAGAATGGTGAACAGGGGAAATGCTTGGGTGGGGATCTCACTCTCTAGTGGCTTGCAGCCGCATGGGCCGGAAATGCATCACTTCCCCCCATATATCGACGTGCCCCTGGCAGTCAAGAGACTGCACATGATATGTTCATTCCAATACGCACAGACTGTTTTCAGAGTTTGAACCAAAACCCTGGCCTTGTAATTTTTTTCTATCTCTCCCTTTTGTCTCTTCAGATGGATACAACCGGACAACGGGGACGGTTATCCCGGTGTCTACCGGAATGCCCGGAAAACCCAATAGATTCCTAGCGGTCGCTCGATAGGGAGAAGAAATATTCCGATGGTTCCACCGAGTTCAGGCCCTAGAAAGTGCTAATTCAGTTGTTCGAGAGACAATCCGCAAGGGACCCAAACGGACCAGAAGTAACAATGGTACGTAGAGCTTATTACTAAACTGATTCTACCCAGCGATATATCATTTATGGACAATATCGCGCTGGAGGCAAGAGGTCTAAACAAAGTATATTCCTCAGAAGCAGATGAACTCTATGCTCTGAGGAACGTCAGCTTTTCAGTAAAGAAGGGTGAGTTTGTCGCAATCGTGGGGCCATCGGGTAGCGGAAAATCTACCCTGCTCAACTTGATTGGCGCGCTTGACACGCCCAGTTCAGGCAAGGTACTAATTGATGGCGTCGACATTTTTTCACTTCACCCTCAAGAAATAGCAAAAATGCGCAACAGATTAATTGGTTTTATCTTTCAATCATACAACCTAATCAACAGGGCAAGCGTCTTGAGAAATGTAGAACTTCCCGCCACGGTGAGGGGGATAGACAGGTCCGAAAGGCGCGACAGGGCGCTCAAGGTATTGGAGGTTTTGGGAATTAGTGATAAGGCAAATCACAAGCCGAATCAATTGAGCGGAGGCCAGCAGCAGCGAGTCGCAATTGCAAGATCGCTAATGAATAATCCGGCGATTATCTTGGCAGATGAGCCAACAGGCAACCTTGATACTAGGACCGGAAACGATGTATTTGCTCTGCTCAAAATGCTCTCGCACAAATATCGCAGGACAATAGTCATGGTAACACATAACCTGGACTTGTCTGCCGTCACTGACCGCGCAATACATGTCCGCGACGGCATGATAGAAAAGGAGGTTTTGAACTAGATTTGTACCAGAAAAACAGCAGGGGGCCCGGCACCTTGACCACAGTTCTCATTGCCATTTCCTTGGCCATCCTGACAGTCACCAGCCATTTTGGATTAGTCACGGCACAGCAGGCCGACGACCAACAACTTTTGACGAGGGAACAGGCCATTGAAGCAACAAATGGACCGGTATATCTGGACGCCTACTGGGTTGACAGAAATAACTCTTCCGGTGATTCCACGACATCGGCCAGAAAAGAAGTTGGCCCCGGCGACGGTGCATCCACTTTAGCGGTGGTTCTTGCAAACAGGGGAACGTCAGACATTACAGCTGTCACAGCCACTCTGAGTCTTCCTGACGGTTTCTCGTCATACGGAGCGGCCGGGGCTTCGACCAGTACAGCCCAGGCCAGCTACAATCAACTTATTGCAGCAGGCGAAACATTTACGCTGTATTTCGATGTCATCGTATCAGACAAGGCAAAGGTCGGCACTTTTACGTCAAACCTTAGCGTAGACTTTAACCGCATACGCGAGACAGGAACTACCCGCAACGCAACTCTAACTGTACCCTTTAGGCTTACGGGAAAAGTGATCCTTGACCCTGTCGTTATAACTCGCAATCTTGTTCCAGGGGTTTCAAATGATGTCCAGATTGCGATACGAAATACTGGAAGCGCTCCGGCAACCGGCGTGATAGTATCAATTACAGGTATCAACATCAATGGAGGAGCGAATTCCGGCTCGTCAAGCGATTCCTCCGGCTCCAGTACACTTCGACCACAGATCACTAGCTTTGGAACCAACACGTTCAGCCTGGGGACCATAAATCCAAATTCAAACTCTACACTCACCACCAGCCTTTTCCCAAACATTGCCACAGGAGGGAACGCCGCGGGGGTCCAGCTTGAAGTCATCTATAATGATGCCAATGGAAATGCCAGAACACTCAGTCCCAGCGTCGGTGTCATTGTGCTGCAGAACGCGCCATCCATCATTGGAGTTAAGGCATTGTCCGGTGACAACGATCCATCTGGATCTTCTACTACTAATACTAGCACCAACCGCATAGTTTCCGGAAAAACTGACAATTTTGTCCTTGAAATTGCCAACAAGGGAACGACTCCCATAACAAACGCAGTTGTGACAATGCAATCATCCTCAGCTTCGCTCAATATCCTTGGAGACTCGAAATGGGCCGTGGATAGGATTGATGCGCATTCACAGGCACGCCTGCAGACCCAGGTCTTTGCTGCAACATCTCTGATTGGAAATCCAGCGACATTTGATGTTACAATCGATTATCTCCTAAATGGCTCTCCCAAGACGGAAAAGTATGTGCTTGGCACTTTTGTGGATGGTGAAATATCCCTGCGGATTTACGATCTTTCGATAAACTTTGTTGGTGGAACGCCTACTCTAGTCGGCAATATCCTCAATGAAGGCAACACCGCCGCGCTATTTACAAACATAGAGCTGGTGATGGACGCTCAGCAAGCTGGCACCAGCGGTACCGGTGCTGGAAGCAATGTTAGTGATCCTAATAATGATAATGAGAATGGCGGAGTTCCTCCGCAGCCGGAGGCAAACCAGGCAGGCCAACTGCCAGGCGCCAATCGCAACTTTACCAGACAATTTGCACAGCCTTCTTCACCGCAATATCTTGGAGACGTCACTGCGAATTCGCCCCTTCCATTTAGCATGCCTATACCATTGGCTGCTCGACCCGGCGAGCAACAGCAGGCTGGAGCAGGAGGTGGAGGAACCATCCCGGTGACGCTCAAGATCACCTACAAAGACAGCCTCCGGAATTCACACGAGCTGGTAGTTTCCGGTGCAGCCACGTTTGCTCAGCAGACAATTTCGAGTACGGGTTTCAATGGCCAGGTTAGAAGCCAGAGGCAGGACACAGTGGGCCTTCCAACCATTGCCTGGATAGCAATCGCCGGCATCGCCGTAGCGGCAGGTGTGATTTCTTATTACTTTGTCCGCAAAAAGAGGCGGACAAAAGTAGGTGCTAGCAAAATACAGACTACGGATAACGACCAGGAAAAACGCGAGAACATCGAGGATATCCTCGAAAAACCATATGACGACGCTACCGCAGCGCACAAGGGAGGGCCTCCCCAATCATGACACCCCATCTTGACTTATCTCGCACTATCATTGGCTGTAGAGGAGAGCAGAAATATAGTAATGAGATTAGATGACATCTATTACCTTTCATTTGAAGCGCTCAAAGATAGAAAGATGCGCTCCATGCTAACAATACTCATGGTAGTTGTTGGCAGTTCACTCATGGTCGCGCTCAATGGCCTCACTGCTGGTTTTAGCGTGTTCATTGAGCGGCAGTTCAGCAACTTGGCGGCAAATATCCTGACACTGACAAACTCTCAAGGTGGTGGCTTTGGTGGGGGGGGTTTTGGCGGCGGGGGCCCGGTCAACAACCAGGCAGGTCAATCTTCCGGGACCACAGTAAATTTCAACTCGGCCGTTGTCACAAAGTTAAGATCTCTTCCGCTTATCGACGACGTGATTCCTACGTACCAGGGCCGCGTGACGCTGGAATCCCAGGGCAAGCAGAGGACTGTCAGCATATTTGCAGTGGCACCAGAAAAGTTGCAGACCATAGTCCCGACCTTGCAGTATTCCGCCGGTGCTGAACTCGTGCAAAATGATCCTACAGGGATGGTTGTAGCGGACCTGGTAGCCAACCCGGAGGGGCAGGCAACTCCGTTTCTGGTCACGGGCCAGACGGTCAAGGCAAGCTACACCTTTACCGATCCATACACTGGAGAAGACAAGGAGGAAACCAGATCATTTGTCGTAAGGGGAATCATGGCCCAGGTTGGAAATCCAAACATCGACAGGGCAGTCGTTGTGTCACCAGAGGTTGCAAATTCTTTGCTGCACAAGAATGGAAGGTACGACTCGCTCATGGTAGTAGTGACCTCACCCGACGAGGTCACCATGGTGCAGGATGAAATACGAGTGATTTACGGCAATGGGATTGGGATAAGCACTCCCCAGGCGGCTTTGGAGGCAAGACAGCAGTTCACAAGCGGATTCAGCTCTTTTATTCTGGCCATAGCACTCGTATCGCTGGTTGTGGGCGCGGTTGGCATCGTGACTACGCTCTACACGTCTGTGATGGAAAGGATTCGAGAAATTGGGACGATAAAGGCAATTGGAGGCCTCGACAAAGACATCTTGCTCGTATTTATCAGCGAAGCCTCAATCATAGGAGTGGCCGGTGCAACCCTGGGACTGATATTTGGGATGGCAGCGGGATCATTTCTTACAGGCCCGTTTGGATTGAGAGGCGCCGGTGGCGGCGCGGGACAAGACGTTTCACCCGTCTATCTGCCGGCAGATTTACTGTATGTATGGGGCCTGTCAGTGGGGCTGAGCCTGCTTGCAGGAATGTATCCAGCATGGAAGGCCTCAAGGCTTGAGCCAATCGTGGCGCTAAGGCGGGAATAGAATAGTAGCGTAGCATGGCGACAAGAAGAAAAAACAACAACCATTGTCATGAAAAGAATGAGGGTGTGGATAGGCCAGACGCATAGTCCCGATTGCAGCGACTCAGAACATAGTATGAGCACAAAATTTTGAACGAGTCGCGGAAATGGCACGATACGCAGAAGGTGGAGAACATGCCTTGATACACAGACAGATAGACTGACTGGTTGAACTTCACAATGCTTGCACTTGCCTTGTTTTTAAAAAAAATATTATTTGCGCCTGCCAATTTTGGATGAAATTTGGAAAATTGCTTAAATAGCAAATTTCATGTTATGCATTTCGGAGTCTGCATGAATATTGGTAGTCGATGAGACAAAGTTACATCAATTTGTTGAAAAATCACTAAACGAATGGGGCGCTGCGTTGGGGACATTGCTTACATTCGCGGGTGAAAGGCTCGGATTGTTCAAAGCGATGGCACGAGCAGGGGAGCTATCACCGGAGGAGCTTGCAAGCAAGACTGGCACGCATCCCCGAGTAACAAGAGAATGGCTCGCTGCCGAAGCTGCTGGCGGCATTGTTACTTATAATCCGGCTACGGGAAAATACGCGCTGCCTGAAGAACATGCGGTTGCATTGACGGACGAAAACAGCACGGCATACGTTGTCGGCGCTTACCAGTTCATAGCTGGGCTCTTCAAGGACGAAGACAAATTCATCAATGCTTTTAGGACAGGAAAAGGACTTGGATGGGGAGACCATCACCACTACCTATTCCAAGGCACAGAGAGGTTTTTCAAGCCAAACTATGTAGCCAATCTTACAGCCAATTGGATTCCGGCATTGGATGGCGTGGAAGCAAGGCTCAAAAATGACGGAGGAGCAAAAGTAGCAGATGTCGGATGCGGTCATGGAACCTCTACTATTCTGATGGCCAGAGCATATCCCAATTCCAAGATAATAGGATTTGACTTTCATGAGCCGTCAATCGAAAGTGCAAGAAAGGCGGCGGAGAAGGCAGGCTTGAAGAACGTGACTTTTGAACTGGCCAGATCAACGGACTATCCCGGCGACGACTATGACCTTGTGACGTTCTTTGACTGCTTCCATGATATGGGCAATCCTTCGGGGGCAGCAATGCATGTACTGCAGTCTTTGAAAAAGAGAAACGGTGTGTGGATGTTGGTAGAGCCCTTTGCCGGCGACAAGCTTGAGGACAACTTTACCCCCATGGGACGACTCTCGTACTGCGCTTCCACCATGGTATGCGTCCCGGCTTCGCTGAACGAAAACGGGCCGGCGCTTGGGGCTCAGGCAGGCGAGGCACGAATAAGGGAAATTGTAATGTCAGCAGGCTTCTCAAAGTTCCGCAGGGCAACACAGACTCCTTTTAATCTGATATTTGAGGCGAGGCCCTGATCTTTTGACATCTTTTAGGACAAAGGGACAATGGAGAAAGTTGTTGAATATACACTAGCGGTAAGAATTTGACTATTGTTTTAGCCCTCAAACCCGTTCTAGTCTATCTCATCATTATCAGTGCTATTTCAACTCGTATTTACGAGCACGTTTTGTTGGGTTTGCATTTTTGTTGATGTGAACGAAAAAAGAACCCTTCACGCCCCTAACGAGCTTGCTTTTGTGTGCCGCGAGTAGGTAATGTTGTAAGACCCCTTTTGTGACCCGGCATTGAGCGAAAAAATAAGACCGGATCGTGGCCATTCAAAGGCTTCCAAGAATTGCCAATGCCATGAAAGGTTCTGCCGGTTTACGGTTTGTGGATGATACGTCTCAGCAATCTGTAACCAGACGTGGAGGTTTGGCGGTAGTTCCACTTGGCGGTCTATATTCTCCTATCACATTCAGCTAAACTTTTCCATCCTGGCGACCTGTATGTCGCTCACATAGAGGATTATGGCATAGTCTGAAAACATCGTCCTTGCAATCTCCTCGACAACTTTTTGCGCGCTCTGCTCTGTAAGCACAATTTCTATCTTGACGTTCTTTTCTTCAGGCAACCCCTGCCCGCGAAGACCCTTGTCGCCCATGCCGCCAACTTCAAATGAAGTGTAGCCCGTTATCCTGTGTTTCTTTAGAACATCCTTTACAAGGCTCTGCGCCATTATCTCGCATACAATGGTCAGCAGCTTTATGTTGTATAGCTTCAATTCCTAACCACCCTTTAACTCAGTTCTCCGAATAAAGCGGTCGTTCCTGCGGCTCCGTGGAGCGCAGTCGAGAGAATCAAAAGCACAGGCAGCAGCCCAATGACGATGTAGGGAAATGTAATCCCAAGTGCCGATGTGATGTAGAGGCTCGGATTTGCCTTGGGTATTGCGGTTCTGAATATTGCCGGCGCGGCAATAAATGAAGCACTTGCCATGAGCGTTCCAAACATCACAGCTCCACCTATGCTCAGTCCTAGGTATGTTGATATTGTTACACCGATGATCCCATTTACTGTCGGGATGACAAGGGCAAAGATAACCAGAAAGGGGCCGACCTTTCTGATGTCACCCAGCCTGTGTCCCGCAACGACTCCCATCTCAAGCAGGAATATCACCAGCGCTCCAAAGAATAGTTCGTCAAACAATATCGCTATGGAGGAAAACCCCTGCTCGCCTATGACATAGCCTATCACAATTGAACCGAGGAGTATTACTATGGATTTGCCGGCAAGGGTTTCATGCAATATTGCCCTCATGCTGCTTTTTGCCGCCGGTGCTTCGGTACTTTCGGCTGCCATACTGGATCGATGCTGTGCGTTGCCAACAAACTCTGTCACTTCAGTTTTGTGGCTATCTGCCGATGTCTTTCCCATGTCTGGAAATGCCTGGCTCTCTTTTTTCTGTATGCTCTTTGCCACTGCCGAATTTACAAGGAATATTGATAGGATGAAACTTAAAGGCTCAAGTACCGCAAGGATGGCAGCCATATAGCCTTCAGATTCTATGTTTTGGTTGCGCAGAAAAGATAATCCGACGGAGAAGGTCACCGCGCCGACTGCGCCGTAAGTCGAAGCAAGAGCATACGAATCAAAGATATTGAATTTGCCAAGCCTTCTTAGAATCTGATAATGGTAAAGGGTCATGGATAGTGACAGGGCAATAGCGGCTGCCATTGGCAGGGCCATTGCCTCAAAGCCGGTCCGCCTCATTTCTATTCCCCCGTGCAATCCAATGGCTGCAAGAAGATAGACTGGTAGCATCGACGAAATGGCGTCAGGGATTCTCAGGTCTGACTTTACCCGGGCAGCCACTATCCCGAGAATAAAGAAAAGTACAATGGGCGTCAGCAGATTGGCCTGTACTATGGCAAGAAAATCCATTACGCACGGCACCTACCTTTAGAAAAGTCTAAATGAAAAGGCCAAAAAGTTTCTTTTTGCGTATGATGGTATTACAAAAATCACGAAACCGAAAAAGCCGACGCGCTATATATTGGTATTTGTAACGAACCAACCAAGTATCCCGGAAAGAGATGAACGTCGGCATGGTGCGCCTTAGTCGTCTGTCGCGGAATTATTCCTGCCACTCTTTAATACGAGATTGTGCCATAGGTGAAAGATGAAATCGGCTCAGATGAAAGGCTATGGGAGCAGCGAGGTAATTGAAATCAATGAAAATGCGCCCCTGCCGAACGACCCCTCAGTCGGAAAGGTCCTAGTCAAGATAGAGGCAGCCGGCGTCAATCCAATAGACTGGAAAATCCGAGAAGGCTATATGCAGCAGATGATTCCACTTCAGTTTCCATCGCCACTGGGGATGGACTTTTCAGGCACTGTTAATAGGGTCGGGCAGGTAGTATCCGGTTTTAGGGAAGGCGACGAGGTGTACGGGCAGGCGTCCATATCAAGCGGGGGCTCTGGCGCATTTGCAGAGATGGCAATAGCAAATGCCGGCAATATCTCAACCAAGCCCAAGAGCCTGAGCCATCAGGAGGCGGCGGGCCTGCCGCTTGTAGGTGTCAGCGCCTGGCAGGCACTCGTTGAAACCATCGGGCTACAAAAGGGTCAGATGATCTTGATCCACGGAGGTGCAGGTGGCATAGGCTCCATTGCAATTCAGCTCGCCGGTAAAATCGGCGCTCGTGTGGCGACTACGGTAAGCGCAAACGACATGCAGTTTGCAAAGACGCTCGGTGCAGAGGAAGTGATAGACTACAAGGCGCAGAGGTTCGAAGATGAGCTGCATGATTATGATGCAGTATTTGACACTGTTGGTGGCGACACATACAGGAGGTCGTTCAAGATACTAAAGAGAGGCGGAACGATCGTCTCGATGCTGGAGCAGCCCAACCAAAAGATGATGGAGGAGTTTGGTGTGAAGGCGATTTTTCAATTCACACAGGTAAACAGCGAGCGGCTGACAAAATTGGCGCAGTGGGTTGACCAGAATGATGTACGGGTAAATGTAGACAGGACATTTCCGCTCGAAGAGGCTGCGGAGGCTCTTGACTACCAGAAAGACGTGCATCCGAGGGGTAAAGTAGTCCTGGCAATTTAAGTATAGTCCGCATCAGGCTAGTTATTTCTCCCGCCTGACTTTCCGACCTATGCATACACATGTGTAAGAATCAGCTGCAGACACCGAACCCGATACGCCAAGTCAGACTTTTTCGGGAGGGGCGAGGGTAAACAATTGAATCCCGACGGGCCCGCTCTGAAAAGCCTTTAAGTCGCATCCCTTCAACTGTGATCGGATTCACTTTTCGAACAGATATCGGCGCGGGAACTACCTGTTCCAAACTGAGCAATCACTTTGTGTCGGTTCTGTGACCATGCAGCCATCAAGCTTGTCAATATATACAATATTGTCATGTATAATATTTGGTTGAAAAAATAATCAATGAGTGACCCAAATGATTGGAACGCAAGCATAATTGCAGAATTCCGTAAGAACAATGGAAAGGTAGGCGGCCAATTCAAAGGAGCGCCCCTGTTATTACTCCACAATACAGGAGCCCGCAGCGGCAAACCCCGTATTAACCCAATGATGTATCTCAAATAAGACGGCAGCGAGCGCTACATAGTCTTTGCCTCAAAGGGAGGAGCTGACACCAACCCCGATTGGTATTACAACATGAAAGCGCATCCAGAGGTCCAGATCGAAGTCGGTAACGCAACTATCGACGCGCATGCGGAAGAGGTTACTGGTCCTGAGCGCGACAGGCTTTACGAACGCCAGTCTTCAATCTATCCGACATTCGCCCAGTACCAGCTCAAGACGAGACGCAAGATCCCGGTTATGGCGCTCGTACCTAAACCGCGGCTTAAATAACGAAGCAATGCCATCGCCACAATTTCTTATACACAAATGGCCAAAACCTTCATTTGGAGAGAAATGGGTTTTGACCAGATATTTGGCAGTAGATTAGGGGCATCCATTATCACAATTCCCTTTGGCGAAATCTGAATAGGGATTATTGCTTGCAATTCCCGGAAATACCCGTTGCAATGATGGACACGCATTCGCGTTCAAGTTCTTTGGTGACAATTAGGTACACTTCTGTTTTCGTAGCCTCAGGTAGCGTTTGGCCGCAAGTCCCCCGCCTGCTACTGCTATTGTGGCAGCAGCTACTGCTGCTACTACGGTAAATATCAACATCGCTTCAGAACCTATCTGCATTGTCTGGGGCAATGATGAAGACGATTCTTGCTGTTGCGGGACTTTATCTCTGACATGCCTTTCAAAGACTTGAACCCGATAGTTACCATGGTCTAAAACATATATCTGACCTGATTGATCGTTGAAGGCTATACCTGTTGGGAACACTACCTGTCCATCTCCTGATCCTCGGGAAGCAACCTGCGCCACAAAGTTGCCATTTAGATCATAACTGCTGATGGTGCCATCTGCATATGCAACATAAAGCCTGTCATCTTCATCTATGTTTATGCGGAAGGCATTTGCGTGTTGCTGCCCATTTATTGTTGGAGTGTCAGATGAAAAGTCGAGGTTTTTTAAGAGCATTCCCTGACCATCAAATACTTCTACAACGTTTGTAAAAAAGCCCAGTGTGTAAATCCTGCCTTCCGAATCGACTGCAATATCATCTACAAAGACGTTATTGCCAGTAATTTCGCCAGTATCGCCTACCCTCCACTCCGAAACATATTTTCCGTCAAGAGTAAACTTTTGTACCTTGTAGCTGCTTGCGACGTAAACAAAGCGATCATCAATTGTGATGGCGTTTGCACCAATAACTTCATCTCCTGACTCGTCCTTCAGGCTTCCTATCTGCTCTCCACGTTCAGACGAGAAGACCTTCACCCCTGCAGACAGGACGTAAATCTTTCCCCTGCTATCCGCGGCCACATCATAGGCATTTTCTCCCGGTGAATTTGCAAACTGCCACTGGGAGATATACTCTCCATTGCTAGAAAACTTTTGAACTCTCATATCCACGTCATCCATTACATAGACATGACCGTCGGTGTCAACAGCGATACCCATCGGGCTACGAAAGCCATTTACGCCTACCTTGGTGCTAACTATTGAAAGGATGTAGCTTCCACTGCCGTCAAATTTTTGAACGCCGCCATTTTGAAGCGCAGTGTATATGTTGCCATTGCCATCCACTGCAACGTCGGTGGGGGCGTACAGTTCGGCCGGCTCCAGAATCGTTCCATTAAACGCAGAGACAAACTGTCCGTCAGATGTGTATTTCTTTACCTGCCCAGTAGATTGTGGAACAATGAAAACGCTTCCCTCAGAATCTACTGCTATTCCTACCGGGTCGCCAATCCCTGGAGACAAACTTATCGACCACTTTAGTAGAAATTCACTCTCCGAGTTGAACTTCTGTATCCGGCGGTTACCAAGATCATCGACGTATATGCTGCCGTCCGGGCCTATGGCTATGCCATAGGGAAAGGCAAACTGTCCGTCCTGACTACCATCCGAGCCCCACCGTGAGATAAATTCGCCGTCAGAGGAAAACTTTTGTATCTGGGCATTGCCCGCGTCGGCTACATACACGTTGCCTTCACTATCTACAGCAAGCCCCTGGACAAATTGGGATAACTCTCCATCGCCGGTACCTACCCTGCCCCATTGCTTCATAAAGCTCCCATCGCTGCCGTTGAATTTCAGAATTTTACCGGCAGAGTCGCTTACAAAGACATATTTTCCATATGGATCAACGGCAATGCCAGCAGGCGAGTCTAGCTCACCAATACCTTCGCCGTATGGACCAAACTGGATCAACGGATAGCCGCTTGAATCGTATTTTACGATCATCAAGTGTTTAGCATTCCGACCATTGACTGGAGTGAGATCCAAGCCTCCAACAACAACATACAGGTTGCCAATTCGGTCAGTGGTTATCTTGCTCGCATACAAGACAGCGTTATTTGTCTGAGATCCCCATTTTGAAACAAACCGATAACTCTCAGGATACTTTTTGTTATTGTTATTGTTATTGTTATTATCATCAAAGTTATCACTGCCTGGTTCTTGGCCATGAACTTCTATGTGATGCACGAAAAAAGATGACGGTGACAACCACAATAATGAGGACAAAATAACAACCACTGCAAATATCATTCGAAACGTTGGGATTCTATTTAGTCGCAAGCATGTGACATATCAGTCCAAACCTATAAAAGACTTTGGTTGGACACCCAACCTAACTTTAATATGTCGCATATCCGTATCTATTCTCGAGGCAAAACAGCTAGATGGTATTGGCCATATTCGGAGCGGGACTAATTGTATTTGGAACCCTGCTTGTACTGCCGTACGTGGGATCCTTAACAGGTGCTGCTGCA
Source organism: Nitrososphaera sp. (assembly GCA_035279085.1). Classification (GTDB taxonomy): domain Archaea; phylum Thermoproteota; class Nitrososphaeria; order Nitrososphaerales; family Nitrososphaeraceae; genus Nitrososphaera. The sequence goes on along the minus strand of DATEIL010000191.1, from coordinate 1,846 downwards.
TATGGATATTTCCCGGTTACACCTGTAGGAGGATTGGGAATATTCCTTGTCGCAATGGGCCTTATCGCGTCCGTGATTGCCATTGCCGTCCGAAACACGACATCAGCCGTCGACGCTCAAACAAACGAGGATTATGTTGCGCCTGCCGTTGGCGGTCCCCTAAGGAATTTGCATTCTAGTCTAGACGGGCTTTAAGGTAATGAGATCCTAGGACGGTAATGAAGGTGTTGCAAATGCATCCGCTGTTGCTATATATTCGCATACGGCCATTATCCTGGCGATCATATTCGACTAGAGTACGCATACACTCATGCGATATACACCTAGAAGGCATCTCCATCTTTTGCATAAACCGGCTCTTCTGTTGCATAGTAATGGACATAGGTAGCTCATTAGTACTGCTCGAATTCCTCAAAAGTATTATTCAGATACCTTTTCTATGGTGCTTGAAATTGAGGGTAGTGGTCAAACGCTAGGCTTCACAGATCATCCTCGGTCATCCTGTTTGCCGATTTTAACATTATTGAAAAGATTCCCATGAGGACTATTCTCATTGCCAGGCCGCCAACCTTTGGCACTGCAATCCCGGACATCAGTTACATTCAGTTTTGTATTTGCTGCCATATTGGCTTATTCGAATATGGGAGGGTGAGAAATGCCTTTTAGTGGTTGAAAACTTGACCATAATTCCTTGGCTGCAGCCTGAAAGCTAGTAAATCTGAATTTCCAAAATAAGGCATACTAGAGTAGGGTTGGGCTAATTGGCTTTTCCATGCACCTGTGAACTAGTCGAGGAGGCAAACGAATTCAGAGTTTAGCTTAGAATTAAGTTCTTTTAAGGCAAGTTTAACTATCTAATTCTCAGTATTTGCCAGCCAGCCGCTCAAGAGTAATTTTTAGTGGTGCTGGAACCTTACCAGCACATAGCTTGATTTCCATAGGACGTTAACCTGCGGCAGGCAATACCTACGTTACGTTATTGCTTCTGCCCTGTCTTTGAGCGCCCTGTTCATATCTTCAAAATGCTTTCGTACCGATGTATCCAGCCATCCCTCAAGCATAGCAACCTTTGAGCCTGTGAATTTCTCACTATGGACAAAGCGTACATTGCCCTGTCCTGTTGGTTCTAAGATAAATGAGTGCTCACCATTGAACGTATCGCCTTCTGTCCTGCCAAGCCAACGCAGCTCTTTTTCATCCTCGACTCTAAGGATAGTGGGAGATATTACCATGGTACCGCCCTGGGGATTGGGTAATGTGACTTCCAGCTTTTCGCCCTCGACAGCCCTGCCGCTGACTTTGGTCATGAACGGGTTCCAGTTGGAATACTTTTCAAAATTGGTCAGTACTTTCCATATGCGTGATGGTGCAGCGGCAATGTTGATCTCTGTAACTATTTCCTTCATGCACTGCCAACGTAGTTGTGGCTATTATTGTTTTAATCGCACTACACTAGCTCGACAATTACACTCTTGTGCTGCCGACAGGTTGCCAGTGTACAACACCGAACATAATGTTTGCAATATCTTTTACAACCGCATTAGCAGAAATTGACGGCTGGCTAGTAGTCATGTCCAAGAATTATATTTGATGACAGGTATTGTATAGATAAGGGGCTTACTCAAGTTGCGCTCTAATAGCAAGCACGTGTTGGCCATTGGTATCGCTGCAATATTTGCAGTTCTGCTTTTGAGTACTAGTTCTACTATCGAGCCCAGAGAGGCCCTCGCCCAAGGCAACAGCAGCGGTAGTAATGATAGTAGTAATAATAATGATGATAATTTTTCTCCTTCTTCTGAGGGGCAAGGGGCACTCATAACCATTCCAAAGGGCGCGGCAAATCCAC
>DATEIL010000190.1:0-7462 GCA_035279085.1 Nitrososphaera sp. | reverse complement strand
TCAAATAGACTTTTCTGTTTCATTTCTTCCCAAACCATATACCATAAAGCACGATCACCTTTCTAAAGGCCCTTGAAGTGGTTGGACCAAAGCCAGCATAATATGATTATTTGTCGCCACTATGGCAAGACTAATCTCTTTTCTAGCCTTATCCAATGCACCTGCCTATGGTCTTATTTCCTTTGTCCTATCCTTTTGGATGGCACCAAAGACCTTCTCATCTATGCTTCCGTCTCCTATTAGTTGAACATGGGCAAAATCTGCGGTCAGTATTGCCCGGGCCTTGATTTCGTCAGGCTGGTTCCATACCAGACAACCTCCTTGGCTATTGTCCCTGCTAATCCTGACCCTCTTTTGTAGACTATACTTTCCATTCCTGCAAAAATCTTTGCTGGGCCAACATACTGCGTTTGGCGGCGAGTTACACGTGTATATGCATATAGGTATGTACTGGAGCTCAAAACAGGCAGTAAGAAGCGCAAGTTGCAAAGAGAGCGGTTGTCCGATCTAATATTCTTGGTATCTGGAACATTTTTGGTGATAAAGCTGCTTTGTGCCTCTCAAGATTAAAATACATCCTCCATTTGATAAAATCAAATGGATATTAACTACGTCCTCCTTCTGTCCTCTGGAGGATTAGCATTTTGAAAAGGGTAAAGTTTGGTTTTACACAGGGGCTCAATGTCGCGAGGCTGGGACTTGACGAGAACCAGATAATGACCGGCTGCCAGATGGCAGACAGGCTGGATTATGATTCGGTCTGGGCAATGGATCATGCAAACGTGCCACAGTGGAAGAATGCCGTCGTCAACGACGCGTGGCTCATGCTGGCGGCTATTGGCGCAATAACAAAAAACGTTGAGCTAGGCACTTGCGTCACTGACGCAATAAGGAGGCATCCCTCCGCGATTGCATTGTCGACCATCACGCTTGACAGGATAACCCATGGCAGAGGCGTCCTCGGTATTGGGGCCGGCGAGGCGCAAAACGTCGTAGATTTTGGTATAGAGTTCAGCAAGCCGGTTACAAAGTTCAAGGAACAGCTGGAAGTAATCGAGCGGCTATTCAAGTCCGATCCTGACAACCGCGTAAACTATGACGGGCAGTACTTTAAACTCATCAACGCCTGCCTTCAGGCTAAGAGCATCCGACAGCCAAGGCCTCCTGTTTACATTGCGGCAGGCGCTCCCAAGACGCTTGAATTATGCGCGACCTATGGCGACGGATGGATCCCGATCGGATACACGCCGGAACTCTTCAAACACCACGCTAACGTAATCAAGGACCACGCAAAGAAGCAGGGCAGAGACCTGGAGGGCTTCCAGTTTGCAAACGATGTGGACATTTACTTTACCGACGACGGAGAGGAGGCATGGAACAAGATGAAAAATGCAGTCAAGGTAAGCCTCTTCAAGCCGGAGCTGTTGAAGGTCCACAACATAGAGCAGGATTCAGAGTTTGACTTTCGGAAATACTTTACTGAATATGCCATGAACAAGCCGGAGCTCATGGAACAGATGAAGCGGGCCGCAATGAAGATCCCGGATAGCGTGGCTAGGACTGCTATTGGCGTCGGCAAGCCGGACGAGGTAATCCAGATGCTTGAGCGCTTCATCAAGGCCGGTACCAACCACTTTATCATCAGGTTCTGGGGCGAGGGCTACTTCAAGAACATCGAGATGTTTGGCAACAAAGTCATCCCGTACTTTAGAGAGCAGGACCGCAAATAATAGCAAAAAAGATATTTTTTTCTTCTCGGCCTCTCCCTGTCCTTCCCTCTCTTTTCTTCTCTTCTCCTTCCTTATCTTATTTTATCTGAAAGAATCAAGAGAAAGGTTCTTGCCCGTGCCTGCCCGCTCCACCGGCTCGGCATCATATCCCATCTCCTTCAGGCTTTTGGCAAACTCTGCTGCAAAGCCGTGGAATGTGTAAACCTTCTCAGGCCTGCACTGCTTTACAGCTGCAACCAGCTCCTTGTAGTCGCAGTGGTCTGACATTGGCATGACATAGTCAAGGCCCGTCATGTACTTGTACCGGCTGCCCGTTGCCCAACCGGTAAACCCTATGGTCACCGCGCCGTACTTGTCCTTCATTTCCCTTACAAATTCAGTCCTGGCGCCCATCAGCGGAGCAATCATTATCCATGGCCTGTTCTTGGACAGCAGCCCGAGGCTCTCTGCCTCCGAATGCGCCATTGCGTCCTTTAGATCTATGCCAAGCTCTGAATAGACAGAGTTCATTTTGGCTACGGAATCATGGACATAGACGGGATCCCAGTCCCCAAACATCTTTGTCAGGAGCTGCGCCTTGCCAAGACTGTAGCCCATCAATATGACCGGAATGCCAAGGTTATACATTTCAGAAATTATCTTGTTGGTCCTGTGGGTAACTTCGGAGAGCGCCGGAAAGACGTACTCTGGCCTACCAAACGTAGACTCTATTATGAGGGTTTTTGCATGAGGGAGTTTTGCCGGCTTCATGAATGCCCTTTCACGGATAGAGATGTCGCCGGTGTAAAACACATCGTCACCTCCGACCAAAAGCCCCCTTGAGCCAAGGATGTGACCAGTATCGACTAGGTCAAACCCGTCATGCTCTTCAACGATATCGGCCATGTCATAGCCTCTTGCCTTCGCTATCCTGGCGGTCTGACTCGAGGAAAGGATTTTGCTCTTTGCCTTCTTGCCACGCCTGTGGAGGTGATCCACGTGAGCATGCGATACAAAAGTAAAGTCACACTCCCCGGGGCGTGAAGGATCCAGCAGGATGCTGGTGTTGCCGTACTGGACTGAAATACCTGACTGACTCTTTGCTATGTGGCACGCCATCCCGAGCTGACAAACCTAGAAGGCTGTGATTATTTTAACATTTAGCTGAAAAATTATTTTCTCTTTCCTTCTCTTTCTGTGCCCGCCAAACCCCTTTTTTCTATTTGGCAGCAACCAAGAGATCTCTAATTGTTATAACCTTTGCCGCCCCAACATTATTCTATCATGACCCAAGCCAAGCAGAGTCGATCCGTTCATACGATGCCGCTTGCAGCAGAGAATTATTCCGTTTCAAAGAAAAATATTAAATCTGATGTTGTCATCGAGAAGCGATGGGTCACAAGGACAGAGACTATCCGGGTCCCAGTACGGTATGAAGAGCTATATGTCAACGGCAAGCCCGTAAAGCCAAGCAAGGCCGACGCCCTCGTTTCCGCCGTAAGAAAAAAGATCCAGCCAAAAAGTGCAAGCACTGCGAAAAAAGATCCGGTGGCCCTCTTTGATAGCAAAGGTGAAATGGAAAAGGTCATACCGCTCTATGGCGAGCAGGTAACTGTAACAAAAAAGATGACACACGTCTATGATATGGCAATAAGAAAGCAAAAGGTTACTGAGCTAAAGCGCCTACGCGTGTCAACACTTTCAGAGACTGCCAAGGCAGTTTATCCAAGTGGAAGAGTCGAGAAGCTCACCTAGCCAGAGAGGCAGCCGTACATACCCACACATACATCATACCTCTCTCGCCACTAAATGTTTCTTGAAAAAGCGTATTTTTGTTTTTTCTCTGAATGTCGCAGCCGTTCTGCATTTGCTGGCAGTCTCTCTTTCGTGTCATGTATAACCATTAGTCAGATTCTTTTTCCGACCATTCTGGCTCCAGAATTGCAGCTACCCATTAAATAACATAGGCTGCCAACCGTTGCATGACAGACTATACAAACAAATCGTCGTCCATCGCCTGGGACGATGTCATAAAGAAAGAAGCAAGGGGCGCAAGTGATGATTCAGACTTTGGCGAAGTACAGGAAATCGGACAGCAGTATGTCCTGACACAGAAAGGGCTAGTGAACAAGGAAAAATTCTACATACCAAAATACTTGGTCCAAGGCTACGATGGGCATACGCTATGGTTCAATGCTTCAGAGGATGAGCTTGACAACTTCCAGATGGATGCGGCGCCGACATCTGACCAGTATGACAGGTACCGCACAGCAGAAATGCCACAGGACATCGAAACAAGGATCCCGGTTATCGAGGAAAGGCTCAATGTGTCAAAGAGGGTATCAACTGACGAGGCAACAATAAGAAAGACGCCAGTCACAGAAACCAAGACTGTCGAGGTGCCTGTTACCCACGAAGAGGTCTCAATAGAAAGGCGGCCCGCAAGCGGCGCGGGGACAGCGGACAGGCCAGTCGATAGAGAAACCGAGATTAAGGTTCCGGTCAGCAGTGAAGAGGTCGAAGTCACAAAGGAGCCCTATGTAAAGGAAGAAGTCTCTGTAAAGAAGGTGCCAGTAACTGAAACCCGCACTGTTTCTGACACGGTAAGGAGTGAAAGAGTGGACGTGACGGGGACCAACACTAGGGAATCGATGAGGGATGCGGACGAAGAGTAAAAAGAAAAAGAACAAGGAGAAGCGGTGGTGAAGAGGAAGATGAGTGAGAACCCTACCAATTCAATGCAGTCAGACACCAAAGGAGGCGCTGTGGAGAACTGGGATAGGCTGGTCCACAAAAACGTGCGTACAGCGGACAACCAGGGCTTTGGAAAAGTCGTAGCCATTCCAGATGACCAAGACACCATAATCATCTCTTCACAGAGCGGATCAGATCAGTACAGACTGCCAAGGTCAGCAGTATCTGGTTTCAATGGCGCAGAGGTCATGCTGGGCATCACCTTGGATGAAATGGGTGCCTATCGTGTCGAGGAAGCAAACGAGATTGAAGCACATCCGAGCAATGTCGTGTCAAAAGGCAGCGGCAAAGCAGTAGCAGAAGAGGGAGCCCGGGAAAGGACAGTACCTCTAATAGAAGAGAGACTAAACGTCAAAAAGAGAACCAAGACAGAGGAGGCAAGAATTCGCAAAGAAGCCGTCAAGGAAACCAAGACCCTTGAAGTCCCTTTGACACACGAAGAACTGGTGATAGAAAGACGGCCGGCATCGGGTAATAGCTCCGCTGAACCTCCAAGTGAATCCGGCGAGGAACTGAGGATATCATTGGACAAGGAAGAGGTCGAAGTCACAAAGGAACCCTATGTAAAGGAGGAACTAGTCATACGGACCGAACCCCGGACGGAAACAAAGACCGTAACCGAGACGCTGACAAGCGAGCGAATTTCCGGCAACGACCTGCCACCAAGCCAAGAGCCTTAATAGCTGAAATCCGGCCTTGGTGCCGACGATCCTTTTTTTCATCTTCCTCTTTTTTGGAAAGGCGTTAGCAGAAATAATATCGAGAGACATTTAAGAATAGGCAGCGGTGAAGCTACGCTGTATATTGTATTGATTAACCTTGGCATATTGATCTCAGGACGGGGCAGCAACATGGGCGCCATCTTGTCTGCCATAAGGTCAGGTGAAATAAGAAACGTCAAGCCCTGTGTTGTTATTTCAAACAAGCCGGATGCTGCGGGCCTGAAGGTGGCAAGCCAGGATTTTGGAGTACCAACCGAGGTTATTCAAAGTGACGGGCTCAACAAGGGCTGGGCCTACGACCAAAAGGTTGTTTCGGCGCTACAACGATACGGCGTGACACCCGAATCCGGCCTTGTGTGCCTCGCCGGCTTTATGCGGATAATCAGCCCTGAATTTGTCAGGGCCTTTAAGATGCGAATATTGAACGTCCACCCCGCGTTACTGCCCTCGTTTCCGGGCCTCCATGCCCAGCAGCAGGCCATTGAATACGGCGTCAAGGTTTCGGGCTGTACTGTTCACTTTGTGGATGAAGGGATGGACACAGGACCCATCATACTCCAGTCGTCTGTCCCCGTCGTGGATGGAGATTCGGAAGAGACCCTTTCTGCAAGGATTCTGGAGCAGGAACACCTGCTCTACCCAAAGGCAATCCGGCTGATCGCTGAAGGCAGCATCGAGGTAAGTGGCCGGACTACCCGGCCAAAGAAGAGTCATGATCATTCCTAGCGCTTTGATGCCGTCTTTATTGCCAAAATCAGCTCTTCCTTGTCTTCAATCGTGCTGACAAGAGCTTCCAGCCCGTACTCGGGAATCCTGTCTTCAAGGGGTTTTCCCCTAAGTCCAGTCATATGCCTATACCTTCTTTGTAGGCGGCATTGCTAAAAGCAGTTTCCTGCATGTCTTTTCCTATCTCCTTCTGGCAAGTGCCAGCAATGCTACTGACAGCAAAGAGCCCACTACAAAAAAGGCAAGATATGGCGCATTTGAGCCAAACGATTCCGACGAGAACCCCGCAGCCAAGGGTCCTATTACCCACCCAATCCCGAACATCGTCTCATATGCTCCAAGCCTCTGACCCATCTGCGACGCAGAAGTGTCCTTTGTTACCATGCTCAATGTGACCGGATAGAAGACGCTTGTCGCAGCGCCAATGAGCACCAGCGACGCTGCAAATGAAACCGGCGAATTGGACGAGTAAGAGAGCAGCATGCCAACTGCAGTCGATGCAACTGCCAAGGCGAGCGCGACCCTGCCGTATTTTGATATCCTCGACACGAAATACAACGTGGCAAACCTCGAGATACCAAATGCAAAAAAGAGATATTCTATCTCTGTGTTTGAAAGCGACGCCTCCCCCATGTAAGCAGGATAGATGGACAGAACAACCCCAAACGTGATGGCGTAATAAAGCAACACCGCGCTTACCGCGGGATACCTTGCCATTTCCCTTCCCGCCTGCAAGATCGAACCTGAGCGGGATTGATGAAGTAACTCTGTTGCCCGAATGACCCTTGGCGCGCTGTGACTCCGAAGCAATACCGAAGGCACGATGGCCACGGCAGCAGTAATCGATGCGATCTGGAAAAGCACCCTGTAGTCATATGCGTCAAGCACCACCTTGCCCGCAAGCGGACCCAGCATGAACCCTGCAACCCATGCGGCGGTAAAGGTCGCAATGCCCTTTACCCGTGTGTTTGCTTCAGAATTGGTCGAAATGATGACCTCTGCCGAGGGCCAAAAGAGGGCATGTGCAACGCCTGCGAGCAGCCGATAGAACACTAACTCGGGCACGGAGCGTACGAACGATAGCATGAAAATAGATCCGGCGGCAAGTGAAATACCGGCCACAAGGACGTACGACTTGTTTTTCCTGTCAAGCAGCATGCCAACAAAAAGCGGTGCAAACATGTATGGAAGATAGTTTGCCATGCCAATTATTCCGACCTGCGAATAGTCGGCCTGCAACTCTTCCGTCGAAAAAACCGGAACAATTGGGACGTACATCCCGTACGAAACCCCAACTATGCCGGCACAGATTGACACAAGGACGACTGCCCTGTTACTGCTATTGTTACTATATTTCATCGCGGCCTACTTTCTTTGATGCTCACTTGTATGCCGCAATTATTACCGCCCCGCCCATCATGCCCTTTTCAAATTCTACTCTGGAGAAGTGCTCCTTGAGCATGGCCTCTAGCTCAGAGTTCCTCGGCCAGCGCAAAAAAGTGCCATAAAGCGTCCTGAACCGCAGGCCAGCCTTGCCGGCTACAAGGTATG
>DATEIL010000189.1:0-3256 GCA_035279085.1 Nitrososphaera sp. | reverse complement strand
TGAAATCAGCGAGAAGAGTGCCAAAGAGGAGTCATTTATCCCATGGGTGATCAAGGTAAACGAGCGGGCATACCTCTTTTATTTTGTGGACTATATCAAAGCGAAAAAAGTGTCAAAGCAGAAATTCTAGTCTTCGATGGGTTTAATAACACAGCCAAAGCTAAAGCTGCCATGCCCACCGCATACGTCCTTATCAACTGCGACCTAGGCTCAGAAGAAGAGATAATAAAAGAACTCAAAAAGCTGCCAGAAGCTATCGAAGTGTCTGGAGTATATGGAGTATATGACATAATTGGCAAGATAAGGTCAGATTCAATGGACAGGCTGAGGGAGACCATTACATGGCATGTCAGAAGGATTGACAAGGTGCGCTCTACTCTGACAATGATTGTGATTGAAGGACAGGGAGAGAAACAAAAGTAGAGAATAATATCGGGCTCATAGATGGCAAGGGCTGGCACCCGCGGTTCAGATTTATTTATCTAGACAGAATCGCATTCCTGTTCCGTGAATTCCATAGATGCGATGGAATCAGAAATCAGATATCAGCTTGAAGAGCTACCACAACTATCTCCCTACAGGACAAACAGGAAATGCCTCTTCGTGGGTTCTGGAGACTCGTATGCGGCATCGCTTGCGGTACAATATGCATCACAATTTGGGTCCCTTTGCTGCCACCCTCTTGATTTTCTCACGAACCCCGCGTTTGCATATGGGCGGACGGTGTACATTGTCTCTGTTTCTGGGAGGACAAAGAACAATATTCTGGCAGCCAGGGCCGCAAAGGCAAGTAGTCTACGTACCGTCGCATTGACGGCAGCATCTGATAGTCCCTTGGCCAAATCGTGTGACGAGGTACTCCAGCTGAATTTCAAGAGCTCAGGTACGAAGACGGCCGGCACCATAAGTTTTACCTCCAGCCTGATTGCTTGCTTGTCACTTGCTGTGAAAAAAGCAAAGGTGCCAAAAAACTTGGAGACAATGTTTGGCAGGGCTGAAAAACAGGCAGCCGACCTCGCCCGGAAGACTAATGCAGGGAAGTCATCATTTCTGCTCGGCAATGGGATTTTGTTCCCAATAGCGATGTACGGCGCGCTAAAGTTGAATGAAGTTGTTGGGGCAAAGGCCTTTGCCTATCCGACCGATGAATTTTGCCATGCCCCCATGTTTAGCATTGGGAAGAAGGATTCGACTGTTGTCATCCTAGCGCAAAGCATGGAAGACAAGCGGCTGGCAAAAAGGCTCGTCAATGAAGGCTATGACTGCACTTCAGTTCCAATCTCAGATCTGGGGTCAGTGGATGCGCTATTGCATTCCACTTTCTTTGTGCAATTGTTCGCTCTGTATCGTGCCAGGGGAATTGCTCTTGAAAAATGTCATTTTCTTAAAGACAGGAGGATGCTCAGGGTTAGCTCCGACTTTATTTATGGCTGCTAACAGGCAGGTCTGGTCTGTTGCCCCACTCGCCCCACGAACCAAGATACATCCTGACGTTTTTGTAACCCAGCATCTTGAGCACGACGAATGTGTTAGCGGCGCGGTAGCCGCCTTGGCAATATGTTATGATTTCAGAGTCCTTTGAAATCTTGCCATAGAGTTTCTGGAGTTCATTGTGCGGCCGGAAACTTCCCTGGCGCAGGTTTTCGGTCCAGTCTATATTGATTGAATTTGGGATGTGTCCTGCTCTTGCAGCCCGCACCGTAGAACCGTCATATTCGCCTGTTGAGCGTGCATCAAGTATTGTAGGAGTAGTTGACTTCTTTGTCTTATCATGCTTGCCAATTTTGCCCGATGGATGCAGCAGCCTTTTGAAATCTGCGAGTATGCCAGAATTTATCCTTCCTTTGAAATGCGTGTGTACAAAGGGATTGGTCCGGGTTTCGGTCTCGAACTTTGCAGCCTTCCAGCCATCGAGGCCTCCGTCCAGCATGGCAACATTCTTGTGAGAAAAGTAAAGTAAGAGCCATACTCCCCTTGCCGAAGAAGAGCCCGAGTTATCGTCGTAAAAGACGACAAACTTGTCGTCAGAGACGCCGAGGTTTGACAGCAAGATCCTTGATTGCTTGTTGAATTGAGCGATTCCCTGCCTTGAAGTGTCTATCCAGTGAAATTGCATCAGATCAATGTTGACAGCTCGGGGAATGTGCAACTCGGAGTAGCTTGCAAAGGAGCGGGTGTCCACAACTAGGAGCTTTCGGCTGCCGAGCATTGTGCGCAGCTTTTCCGCTGAGATTACGAGATTCATCTTATTGTATGCTGCAAGACTTTTTAACGGTGGCAATATTATCTATTCCTGTATACAAGCTGGAGCTATCACGATTGGCAAGAAAACCAAAGGCAACAGCAGAGGGTCCAACTACTGCCTCACCATCCGGATCGGCGAACAGCAGCCGGCTTGAATCTATCCGAGGTGCGCACAATACCCAAAAAATGAGCCGGACAACTCGGATGGAAGATTATCTTGAGGTAATTTATGAACTGATAGAGCACAAAGGCTATGCCACGACAGTCGATATCTCTAGTTATCTGAATGTAAGCTCGCCCAGCGTGACCAAGATGCTGCAGCGGTTGAATGAAAGCGGCCATATCAACTATGAGAAGTATAGGGGCATCAGCCTCACTGAGGCTGGGATGGCAGTGGCGGAGAACATTCACGAAAGGCATGGGGTCTTGGCGGAATTTCTAAAAATGATAGGTGTTGAGGAAGAGACGGCTAACAGGGATGCTGAGGGCATCGAACACCACTTGCACCCTGAAACGCTGAGAAAACTAGAGGAATTCATAAAGCTGGTAAAGAGCCAAGGGATAGCGGGGCTCAGCTAGCGCCTGCTCAAGAATACCTTTATCTCCTCTCCTCCGAGTATTGCGTTTACGATTTTTCGGCCGGCTTCTGAGCGCTTGTCTATCTTTATCCGCGCCTTCTTGCCAACTTGGCTGCTGATGATGTACTCCTCGTCCACATAGACATCGACGGCCCTGCCAATCACCTTCTCATCTACCATGAGGTTGACTGAAGAGCCTGCCTCGCTCACGTCAAATTCGATCTCCTTACCGAGCGTTGGAATCTTGGTTTCGACGTCAATTTTTACTCCGAGGGACTCCTCAAGTTCGGACACCGTCGCGCCGCCCCTGCCAATCAGGCGTGGTGCCGCTTCTTTGTTGACGCGGACCTGGACCCTGTTGTCTGAAATGATATTCACTTCGGCGCTTGGGTCGAACCGGCGGACCAGATCAAGGATCCTTGATTGGGCCAGTT
>DATEIL010000188.1:0-5465 GCA_035279085.1 Nitrososphaera sp. | reverse complement strand
CCGACTTTCCTACTTGGGTCTCGCCTGCAGTCAGCAATGGCGTGGTATTCTCCGGCCACGTAACGGCGCCTGGTAAGCCATACGAATATGGTGACTTTGGCGCGCCAACCGAAACGCCACTGTTACCGTCAGGAATTGTGATCGCCCTTGACAAGGATACCGGAAAACAGCTCTGGGAGTTCAATGTAGGTGCACCCATCGGCATTGGAGGGCCGTCCATCGGGCACGGGATGCTTTTTGTAACCACTGGTAGCCCGGCAGAGATGGGTTCCAACAAGGGTGGATACATAGTTGCCTTTGGACTGCCTGACAATGGGACGGGAACAAGCTCGATCTCTGTCAACGAGAACCAGTCAGGAACTGGGAGTACTGGCAACACTACCATGACGCCCTCTGCTACGAATACAACTTCAGTCACTGGCAATAATGCAACATCGCAGTCTGGGGCGGCCACCGAATCCGCCAGACCTACTCCTGCTGATAAAGTAGCGAGCAACAATACCCAGCAGCAACAACAACAGCAGCAGAAGGGAATGGCCATGAATGCGACGACTGGCAACAAGGCCACAGGCACCAAGACGTATGGCGGTAGCGCCAACAGCAATGGCTAGGATTCATTCTAGAGGACCAACTCTGGGATACGATAGGGGGCTGTCTTGCCCCCCTCCTGTTTCCACTTCTTTTTTTCCAACCAGTGATCTGCTAAGCTTCGAATGTGGTTTTTCTTCTCGCCATCCTAAAGTACAGGAAGGCGCCAAGCGAAGCCATCGATGCCATTACCAGCGATACCGGACCGACGGGTGACTCTGGCAGCACAAAGAATGTGGCATCGATCGTTCGAGTAATTACCTCTCCATTGCCAAAGTCTGCCATGACTGTCCATGTGCCGTCTTGATCCAGTGTAAAAGTGTCCTCCGGCGACGTTAGCGGAACAACTACCTCGCGGACAAGATTTCCATCGGGAGCATACCACTTGAATATTACTTCGCTAACCGATGGGTTATCTGTGCCGGCAACGGCCCTGACACTTGAACCAGGATCTACTACGCCATCGGAATGCTCGTCAGTGTTTTCAAACAGGTCAAGCGAGCTGTTGACAAGGTTGCACAGATTGCCGACTGTCGATTCCGTCTCCTGGACTGCAGCCTCTGTCTCTGCAACCTCTGCTTCGCTCAGCTCTGTATCGGATGATGCATTGACCAGAGGGTTGTCGATTTCAGTCGCCTGTCCTTCAATGTCCTGGGAGCCTGTATTGCAGTCGGCCGTGTTGCCATCCTCGTCAAGTTTCAAGATCCAAAAATCGACGCCCTGCTCATTACTCACTACCGAGCTTGCCCCCACTATGTACCCGCCGTCCATCGTTTCTTGAATTGACGCACCAGCAATAACCGCCTCCTGTCCGGATCCCCCATATGCTTTCTGCCATTCGACGGTACCATTGGAATCAAGCTTGAGGACCGAGAGATTGATGTTGGTCGGATTTACGTGGACCAGAATGTTAGAAGCTACTATGTATCCCCCGTCGGAGGTGTAGCGCACGTATGGATCCATGCCATATCCATATTCTTTCTGCCATTCGATATCGCCATTGGAATCGAGCTTCAAGGTCCAGATCTGCGGTTCATCATCGTCATACAATTCACCGGTTGCAATGTATCCTCCATCGGGGGTTTGCTCTATCGAAGTGGCATGCCGATTTCCGTAGACTTTTTCCCACTCTACATCTCCGTCAGGTTCTAGTTTTAGAATCCATCCACCCTCGCTGTTGCTGAGTCCTGCCCCGATGTAGCCGCCATCAGACGTCTGCTGAATGGAAAGAATCCAGTCCGAATGGGATCCGCCATAAGCTCTTTCCCATTCAATATCGCCGGCGGAATCCAGTTTGAGGATCCAGGCGTCATTGCTGCCTGCGCCAAACGAGTATGTCTCGGCAGAGACTATGTACCCACCGTCGGATGTCAGCCCGACTGCTATACCACTATTATCTCCGTCACCACCGTACATCTTTTCCCATTCAATGTCTCCATTGGGGTCAAGTTTTACAATCCATAGATTCCGGAATTCGACCCCAAATGATTCTGTGCTGCCGACTGCAATATACCCACCGTCAGGCGTCTGTTTTATTGAGCGAAAATATTCGTCTGAAGATCCTCCATAAGCCTTCTGCCAAACCACATCGCCCGCAGGGTCGAGCTTGAGTGCCCAAATGTCTTTGTGCTGACTAAATGACTCTGATGTCCCTGCGACTATGTACCCGCCGTCCTCTGTCTGCTCAAGGGAAGAGGCCTCATCGGTATCGGGCCCGCCGTACGACTTTGACCATGTCACCGTATCAGCATGTGCAAAAATGTTTCCTGACGACAATAGAGTGAGGCTAGAAATGACCAGCGCCAGAAAACATGGCGCGATGGTTTTTAGGGCTCTTCCGGTGCGGTTACCAGTCTGGTTAGAAACCATGTTTGAACAATTGAAGGCAAGGTAATAAGGACCGGAGAAACTAGGTCCAGGCTGTTATCTATTTCTTGTGCAAGTACTATTTTATTGACTCAGTCGCAGAAAGGTCACTTGCGCAAAACCCGTTCGGCTCTTCATCAGCCTTCTGTCGCCTCTATGATCCCTTGACACCCACGCACCCCAGGCGATACATGAACTAAAAGTTAAAATTTGAATGCCTTGGATGCTAACCTGTCCTCTACATATGTCTAGCGAGTACGAGCATAACGTGGGCAAGCTATTGGCCGAAAAGCAGGAGCGACTTAACCAACTTGCAAAAGATCCGAACGCCAGCCCGAGCGAAGTCTCCAGCCTTTCGCTTGAAGTCGAATCTCTTCAGTCGCTGTTTGAAAACTATAATCTGGGCATGAACGTCTTCCGCAGGGCTCAGGGCGGCAGGACCGGTCTTAGAGAATAGAGAGATACAGTAACATTCACAGTTTTCTTTTTCGTTCGCTGTGTGCTAGTATGGACATGTGTGTTTTGTAACGGCGGATGCGAAATCTAGGGAACGCACACTCTTCCTCCGGTTTGAACGCTAATAATGAATTTATATGACTATTCACTCGGTTACACTGCAGCGCCATGCATGAAGAAAAAACAAAGCGCTTGGCATCGATGAAAAAACAGGCCGAGAGCGGCGGAGGGCCTGAGAAAATTGAGGCCCAGCATTCTAAAGGCAAGCTTACTGCACGTGAGAGGATTGCACTTTTACTCGACGAGGGAACATTTGTCGAGCTTGACAAGTACGTCACTCATAGGAGTGACGATCCGTCCATTCCCAAGTTCTACGGCGACGGATCGGTGACCGGATTTGGGACCATTGCCGGCAGGCAAGTCTTTGTCTTTTCCTACGACTTTACGGTTCTTGGCGGTTCACTCGGCGAGATGACCGGCAAGAAAATTGCCAAGGCGATGGATCATGCTATCAAGGTTGGATGCCCCATTATCGGCATAATTGACTCTGGCGGCGCACGCATCCAGGAGGGTGTGAGCAGCCTCGACGCATACGGCGATATATTCTTCCGAAACACAATGGCCTCGGGGGTCATCCCTCAGATTACTGCCAGTATCGGACCTTGCGCGGGCGGCGCGGTGTACTCGCCTGCCATGACGGACTTTGTCGTCATGGTGGAAAACATTGGCCAGATGTTTGTGACGGGGCCTGAAGTTGTGAAGGAAGTGCTGAGCCAGGAAGTCTCTTTTGAAGAGCTTGGTGGCGCGCGGGCTCACGGCAGCAAGTCCGGCGTTGCGCACTTTGTAGCAAAGAACGAATACGACTGCTTTGACAAGATAAAGAAGCTGGTATCGTTCCTTCCTCAAAACAATACCGAAGAACCTCCAATGGCTGAAAGCAGTAGCGACGATCCAAACAGGATAGATGCCAATCTGGTCAACATCTTGCCGGAGAACCCATACCAACAGTACGACATTAAGGAGGTCATCAAGTCAATAGTCGACAATGGCGACTTTTTCGAGATTCATGAGCTGTTTGCGGAAAATGTCTTTGTGGGCTTTGCAAGGATGGGCGGAAGGGCAGTCGGCATTGTTGCGAACCAGCCGATGTACCTGGCAGGGGCGCTGGACATCCACTCTTCAAACAAGGCTGCGCGCTTTATCAGGTTCTGCGATTCATTCAACATCCCAATTGTGACCTTGGTAGACACCCCTGGATACCTGCCGGGGACCGACCAGGAGCACAACGGAATAATCAGGCACGGGAGCAAACTCTTGTTTGCCTATTGCGAGGCCACGGTGCCAAAAATCACATGCATCGTTGGAAAGGCGTACGGTGGGGCATACATTGCGATGGGGAGCAAGAACCTCCGGGCTGACGTGAATTATGCATGGCCTACCGCCGAAATAGCAGTCCTTGGGCCAGAAGCCGCAATAACGATTATCCACAGAAAGGACCTGAAAAACTCACCAGACGCAGTTGCCACAAAGAAAAAACTTGCCAAGGAATATCGCGACAAGTTTGCAAACCCATACATCGCCGCAGAAAAGGGAATAATTGATGTCGTCATAGACCCTGCCGAAACAAGGCCGATGATAATCCGCGCGCTGGATGCGCTGGCAAACAAGAAAGAGTCGAGGCCGTGGAAGAAGCACGGCAACATCAACCTGTAATTAATGGGAGAGATGGGTGGAGGGGATCGCAGAATGGCAAAGAAAATAACGAGCATCCTTATCGCAAACAGGGGCGAAATAGCACTCAGGGTAATCAGGGCCTGCAAGGAGCTTGGCATCAGATCCATTGCTATCTACTCTGACGAAGACGTCAGGGCTGTCCATGTAAAGAGGGCAGACGAGGCATACCACATCGGCCCCGCCTCTCCTGCACAGAGCTACCTGAACATGGCAAAGATAGTCGAAACTGCCCGGGCCGCTGGTGCTGACGCAATCCATCCAGGCTACGGCTTTCTCTCTGAAAACGAGAACTTTCCCGAAATGTGTGACAAGAACGGCATCATATTCATCGGCCCCACCGCCAAGGCAATGGAAGTCACCGGAGACAAGATGAAGTGCAAGGAGGTCATGAACAGGGCAAAAGTCCCGACCGTCCCCGGAAGCGACGGCATCATTGAAGACGTGGAAGAAGCAGCTGACATTGCACACACCGCCGGCTATCCGGTACTGCTAAAATCCGCATTTGGCGGCGGAGGCAGGGGCATAAGGCTTGCCAACGACGAAAAGCAGCTGAGACAGGAATTTGAGATGGCTTCGGCAGAATCAAAGGCCGCCTTTGGCAAGGCCGCGCTTTTCGTGGAAAAATATCTGCAGCGAATCAGACACATCGAGTTCCAGCTGATACGCGACTCGCACGGAAATGGCAGGCACCTCTTTGAGCGCGAGTGCTCAATCCAGAGGAGGCACCAGAAGCTTATCGAGATGTCGCCGTCGCCGGTCGTAGACTGGGAGACTAGGGAAAGGATTGGAGAGATCGCAGTCAGGGCCGCAGCAGCGGTGGA